>JAUCDU010000035.1:0-13348 GCA_034674825.1 Giesbergeria sp. | reverse complement strand
AACTGCCCAAGACCAGCACCGGCAAGATCCAGAAGTTCGAGCTGCGCAAGCAGGCCGGTTCGGCGGTGGCTATTGACGTCTAAGTCTTTCGCCAGCCATGCAGGTGAACGCATGGCTGCGAAGATTTTAAGTGTTTTTGGCCTCTAGCGCTTATGCAGTAAGCGCCGGCAGCTATTAAATGGATAGTAAACGACTGCCGTTCTACGCCACACGTACCGGCCCTGGCTGGCCCGGTTCGACCACAAAGCGCGCCAGCGTGTGCACTGCGCTGTCGATGCGCATGGGGTCCTGAACCACTTGCAGCTGCGTGGTCCACAGCTTCGGCGTGATGTCGGCCAAGCCGTAGCCGCGCTCGGCGCAACGCGCCAGCAGGACATGCGGGTTGCGCCGCACGATGGCGTCGACTTTTTCCTGCGTGGTGCCTGAGCGTGAGGAAATCGAGGTGCCGCAGAACTCGCTGGCCACTGCCTGTCCTTCGGGTTCGTGTGCGTTCCTGGGCACTCGGCAGACATAGTTCTGGTGGATGTCTCCCCCGAGAAGCACTGTGCGACCCGGCGCATGCCGCGCGATGCTGGCCGCCAGGCGGTCCCGCGCTGCGGGGTAGCCGTCCCAGGTGTCGGTGGACTGCACGCCCGATGGGTAGTGGCGCGGCGAGAACAGCGTCTGCTGCGCCAGCACGCTCCAGCGCGTGCCGTGCGCGGCTTCCTGCGCGAGGCCGGCGTCCAGCCAGCGCTCCTGCGCCGTGCCGAGAAAACTGCGTGCGGGCTGTGCAAGCTCGGCGCATTGCGCGGGCTGCACAGCGCCTGCCCCGGACGCATTGGCACGGCGGCAGGCTTGCCGGTCGCGGTATTGGCGTCCATCGAGGAGGTGCAGCTGCGCCAGCTGGCCCCAGGCGAGGCGCCTGTGCAATTGCAAGGAGGCAAAGCCGGGCCCTGCCAGCCTGGCTGCGCCCAAGGGCATGTGCTCGTAGAAAGCCTGAAAACCCGCGCTGCGCAACTCTGCGAAATCGTTGCCCTCCGCACGTCCGGTATCGCCGGCCCAATCGTTTTGCACTTCGTGGTCGTCCCAGGTAACCACCCAGGGGCAGGCGGCGTGCGCTGCCTGCAGCTGCCGGTCGCTCTTGTGCAGCGCGTAGCGGGCGCGAAAATCTGCCAGGTTGCGCGCGTGGTGCAGCGCGTGGGTGCGTGCCAGGCCGATAGGGTCGGCGGGCGATGCGTATTCGTAGATGTAGTCGCCCAGAAAGAGCACCAGATCGGGGGCATCGCGCGCCACCTGTTCCCAGGCGGCGTAGTAGCCATGCTCCCAGCGCTGGCACGAGGCGAACACCAACCGCAAGCGCTCTGGAAGCTCGTGCAGCGCCGGCGCGGTGCGCGCGCGGCCCACGCGACTTGTCGCGGCGCCGTGGTGGAAGCGATAGTGGTACCAGCGCCCCGGCGCAAGATCGGCCAGCTCCACATGCACGCTGTGCGCCAACTCGGGTATGGCCAGCGCAGAACCGCGCTGCACGATCTGGCGAAACGCGGCGTCCTGTGCCACTTCCCAGCGCACCGGCAAAGGGGAGGGCGGCAGCGGCCCGCCGTTGCCCAGCAGGCGCGTCCAGAGCACAAATCCGTCCGAGCTCGGGTCGCCGCTGGCTACGCCGAGGCCAAATGGGTCGTGGTGCAGCGGGGGCGCGCCCCAGGCCGAGCGAGGCAGGGTTCCTGCGGTGGCGCTGTGCGCAGCGAGCGCGAGAAAGCGTCGCCGGTCCAAGGCTGAACCGAGCATTGCGATTCAGGCCGCAACAACGCGGTTCTTGCCTTGGCGCTTGGCCAGGTACATGGCCTGGTCGGCCCGCATGATGGCGTCGTGGCTGTCTTCGCTGGCCGTCAGCTGGGCCACGCCTGCACTGAAGGTGATGAGGAGCTTTTCATTGTCTTTGAGAAAGAAGTTCTTGGTCAGCTCACGTTGCAGGCGCTGCATGGCTTCCACGCCCGCCGCCAGCGCGGTGTCGGGCAGCACGATGACGAATTCTTCGCCGCCGTAGCGTGCCAGCATGTCCTGTGGGCGCATCACGGTACGCACCACGTCGGCCAGATGCACCAGCGCAGCGTCGCCGGTGGCGTGGCCCAGGCGGTCGTTGATTTGCGTGAAGTTGTCTACATCGAGCAGGCGGCCGCGCGCCACCTCGCGCTCCATCACCTCGTCCAGGCCCTTGCGGTTGAGCGTGCCGGTCAGCGGGTCGTGGCGCGCCTGTTGGCTGACCTTGTCCAGCGTTTCCTGCAGTCGCAGCAGCTCGTCGTGCTTGTCCTGTGCACGTTGGCGCAAGTCGTGCAGTTCATCGTGCGCGACACGGCTGTCAAGCGCTATGGATCGGGTTGCGCCTATGACCATCTTGAGTATTGGCGCAATCTCTTCAATGCTGCTGGCGCGGGCAATTTGCTCTGCGCATCCTTCCATGGCTTCGTGGTAGCTGCTGCTGGCTTCAGTCATGGTGCCCAGGCGTTCGATAAAGGCGCCAAGCATTTCCTTCATCTCCTCTTGCGCTTCCACCATGCGGCCTTTGGCCTCGGCCTGCTTGAAAATGACGTCCTTGAGGCGGCGCTGTACATCGTCCAGGCGGCGCAGCGTCAGCGGCTGCGCGGTTGCTTGCACCAGAGCTTCGGTCTGGCCAGCCAACCAGCGGTCGTCCACGCTCAATGCCGCCATGTTCTCAAATACCATGTGCAGCAGCTCAAGCAGCAAGTTGCGCACCGCCGCCTGGTCTTCAGTGGCGAAAGAGAGCCGGAAACTGAAGTTGGCCAACATCAGTTGCAGCGTGCTGGTGGGCGGCGCAGGAGCGCGCAGGAATTCCACCAATTGCTCGCCGAGCATGTGCACTCGCGCGTCATCGGTGCTCAAGCCCGCGAGCGTGTTGTCTATGAGCCGCGCGAGTTGCTCCGCCAAATCTTCTGGCACGGTGAGCGCTGGCGGCGAGGGCTGATCGGCGTCCGCCACCGCAGAGTTGCCTAGCCCCAATTTGGCATAACCCACCATGACCGCCTGCAATGCGGTCCAGTCGTGGCTGCCGACGGCTTTTTCGAACTGGTCCAGCAAGCGGCGCTGCACCGGGGTTTGGCCCGGGACCACGCGCAAGATTTGCCGCAGCGGGCCTTCGGGGAACGCCGCCGGGCTGCGTACTCCCGCGATCTCATCGTAAATCTGACGGAAATGCTCCGGTGTGGGCGCCATGCGCCGCAGCGCGAGTTGTTTCAGCGTTTCGCGTGCAAGGTCCGAAGGATTTCGCTCAGCCATGACCCGTTACCAGAGGAAAAGACGCGCAAGTGTGACACGCTCCCGGGCTTGCCGGGCGGTTTCTGGCGCACTGGGTTCAGTTCACCATCACCAATTTGCCTTGCACGGCGCGCGAGCCCATGCGGGCGAATGCGGCTGGCAGCTCAGCCATGGGCATGGTGCGGTCGATCACGGGTTTGATTCGCCCCTGCGCGTACCAATTGGCCAGCTCGGCCATCATGGCCGCATTGGCCTTGGGTTCGCGTTTCGCAAACTCGCCCCAGAACACCCCTACCAGCGAAGCACCCTTGAGCAAGGGGAGGTTGAGGGGCAGGGCCGGGATGGGCCCAGACGCGAAGCCCACAACCAGGTAGCGCCCGCGCCAGGCAATTGAACGAAATGCTGGCTCGGTGAAGTCGCCGCCTACCGGGTCGTACACCACGTCCGGGCCTTTGCCGTCGGTCGCCTTCTTGATGGCGTCCCGCAAGTCTTCTGTGCTGTAGTTGATGGTGATGTCGGCCCCGAGCGAGGCGCACAAGGCGCATTTTTCCTCGCTTGAGGCCGCTGCGATCACCCGGGCTCCCACCGCCTTCGCAATCTGAATGGCTGCGGTTCCCACGCCGCCTGCAGCGCCGAGAACCAGTACGGTTTCGCCCTCCTTGAGGGCCGCGCGGTCCACCAGCGCGTGCCACGACGTGGCATAGATCATGATGAACGCCGCAGCATCCACAAAGGGAAAACCGTCCGGCAGTGGCATGCAGAGCGCAGCGGGTGCCAGGGTGTGCGTGCCGAATCCTCCGGTGCCCGACAAACAGGCGACGCCTTGTCCAGGCTTCAGATGGTGCACATCAGCCCCGACAGCCTGCACCACCCCGGCATATTCAGAGCCTGGGACAAAGGGCAGGCTCGGTTTCATCTGGTACTTGTTCTGCACGATCAGCAAATCGGGGAAATTAAGACTTGCAGCCTTGATCTCGATGAGTACTTCGCCCGGCGCAGGAACCGGGGTAGGCAACTCGGTCCATTTCAATGCGTCGACGCCGGTGGGTTCGGTGCATAGCCAAGCGTGCATGGGGTGTCTCCAGAATCAATGAACACCCATGATAGGACCCCCTGGCACTGCTCCAATGTCCCGGTAGCGACGGCGCTTTGAGCGGCACCGCTTGCGACGTGCCCCGCCTACAATCCCACGGCAATGCCCAGCACGATGAAGATACTTATTTCGAACGACGATGGCTTTCAAGCGCCGGGGATCGTGGCATTGCAGGCGGCCCTGGCACGCATTGCAGAGGTCGAGGTGGTCGCGCCGGAACACAACAACAGCGCGAAATCGAACGCGCTCACGCTGCATGCGCCGCTCTACGTGCAGACGGCAGCTAACGGGTTTCGCTACGTCAACGGAACGCCAGCAGATTGTGTGCATATCGCGCTCACCGGGCTGCTGGACTATCGGCCAGACCTCATCGTTTCGGGAATCAACAACGGCGCCAATATGGGCGATGACACGATTTATTCCGGCACCGTTGGCGCGGCCATGGAAGGCTATCTGTTTGGTATTCCGGCCATTGCATTTTCCCAGGTCGACAAAGGCTGGGGCGAAATCGAGGCTGCGGCGAACAAGGCGGCAGAAATCGTCCTGCAATTGACGGCAGGAAATCCCAAAGGGCAAGCGCCGTGGCTGCTGAACGTGAACATACCCAATTTACCCCTGCACGCCATGCGCGCGCTCAAGGTGTGCCGACTGGGGCGTCGCCACGCCGCTGAGCGCGTCATCGTACAAGAGAGCCCGCGCGGTGAATCCATGTACTGGATTGGCAGCGCCGGCGCCGCGAAGGACGAGGCCGAAGGGACAGACTTTCATGCAACGGCGCAGGGCCACGTGGCTTTGACGCCGCTGAAGGTGGATTTGACCGATCACGACAACCTTCGCTACTGGGCCCAGAGCGCTGCGCTTTGGGACAAGCCCGCGAGCGATGCGGAACCTGCTGAGGCCCCATGACCCAGCGGCGCCCAGGATTCCCCGCACGGCTCGGCCCGCCTTCAGCGGGGCGAACCGGTCCAGCGCCTGCTGAAGTTCCGCGTCGAGCCGCTGCCTGGACAACCGGTGAATCACCCGCAGGCGTCGGTCTCGACTCGGCTGCCGTGCGCGAGCGCATGCTGACGCGTCTGGTCACGGGTGGAATAACGTCGCCTGAGGTCCTTGCAGCCATGCGCGGGGTGGAGCGGCACCGTTTTGTCGACTCTGCGTTGGCAAACCAGGCGTACGAAGACACCAGCCTGCCCATCGGTCTCGGGCAGACCATTTCCAAGCCCAGTGTGGTTGCCAGAATGATCGCACTTTTGCTGGACGCACCCGTCGCTCGAGGTGGGGCGGGGCTCGGTCGGGTGCTCGAGATCGGCACCGGCTGCGGCTATCAGGCGGCTGTGCTGAGCAAAGTCGCCCGTGAGGTCTACAGTATTGAGCGGCTTCGCGGTTTGCACGAGCGTGCGCGCGCCAATTTGCGGCCTTTGCGCATTGCGAATGTGCACCTGCTTTTGGGCGATGGCGTTTTGGGATTTGCCAAAGGTGCGCCATACGCAGGCATTCTCGCTGCGGCCGGCGGCGCAGCACTCCCTCCTGCCTGGTGTGAACAGTTGGCGCTTGGTGGAAGGCTGGTGGCCCCCATCGCGGATGCTTCAGGGGCGCAATCGTTGCTCGTGGTTGACCGATCAGTGCAAGGCTTTGTGCACACAGTGCTGGAGCCCGTTCATTTCGTACCCCTAAAATCAGGGCTTGGTTGAAGGAAAAAATCTATGCAGGTTTCGCGCGTTTGTGTTCTAGGGATTTCCCTGTTGTTGGCCGGATTGACAGTCGGGGGCTGCAGCACTCGGATGACGCGCGCCCCGGTGGAAGACAGGGGGACCGCTGTCTCCGCACCCGCTGCCGCGGTCGTGGTGCCATCAGCGCCTGTGGCGTCACAGAATGAAAGCCCGCTCGCACCGGGCAGCTACATCGTCAAGCCAGGCGACACGCTGATACGCATTGGCCTGGAGACTGGGCAAAGCTGGAAAGACATTGCGCGCTGGAATCAGATAGACAACCCCAATCTCATTGAGGTGGGGCAGGTGCTGCGGGTCGCTCCGCCCGGTGTCGCGACCACAGCGCAACCCGCAACCGGCGTGGTGACGCGGCCGGTGGCGCCAGTCACGGTTGCACCAGTGGTCGCCGGAACGCCTGCAAGTGCACCTGCGCAGCCCACAGCGGAAGTACCGCCAGCTGCACCCGTGTCTGCGCCTGCGGTGGCGGGAGCGGCAACTGCTGAAGATGGCACGAGCTTCATCTGGCCTTCGTCTGGCAGTTTGATTGCGGGGTTTGATGAAGCGCGCAACAAGGGCCTGGACATCGGCGGTAAGGCTGGCGACAGCATCGTTGCCGCTGCAGACGGCCGGGTGGTGTACGCGGGCGCAGGACTTCGCGGTTACGGCAACCTCATCATCTTGAAGCACAGCAATACGTTTTTGACGGCTTATGCGCACAACCGTGCCTTGCTGGTGAAGGAAGACCAAACTGTGCGCCGCGGTCAGAAAATTGCCGAAATGGGCAGCACGGATTCCGACCGCGTGAAGCTGCATTTCGAAATTCGTCGCCAGGGCAAGCCGGTGGATCCGGCCCGCTACCTTCCCGCACGCTAACCGTATGGCCGTCTTGTCGCCTGTGAGCGCAGCCGGTGATTTCAACGAAGAGTCGGACGATTCCGAAGCCCAAGACGCCGCATCTGAAACCCGACATCTGGCTGTCGGCAGTGCGCAACACGGCGAACGCCTTGACCGCAGCCTGGCACAAATGGTGCCTGAGTTTTCGCGCTCCTACCTGCAACAATTGGTCGTAGCGGGCGCGGTTCGCGTCAATGATCAGGTCGTCTTGAAACCGGCGCAACGTATCAAGGCGGCCGACGCGATAGCGCTTGAAATGCGTCCCACGCAGGAGAGTCAGGCGTTTCGTGCCGAAGACATCGCCTTGGACGTGGTCTACCAAGACCCGCACCTGTTGGTCGTCAACAAGCCGGCGGGTCTCGTGGTTCACCCTGCCCCCGGAAACTGGAGCGGAACGTTGCTCAACGCCCTGCTTGGACGTGACGCAGCCGCCGCGCAGGTGCCGCGTGCGGGCATCGTGCATCGCCTGGACAAGGATACGAGTGGCTTGATGGTGGTGGCGCGTACGCGCAGTGCCATGGACGCACTCGTGCGAATGATGGCTGCGCGTGACATTCACCGGCAATATCTGGCTATCGCCCGTGGCCATTGGCCTGGTGCGGCGGAATGCGAAGTGAATGCTGCCATTGGCCGGGACCCTCGCAACCGCCTGCGCATGGCCGTTGTTGACCTCGAGCGCCAGGCCGGAAAGCCGGCCCGTACCGACATTCGCCTGCTGCGCCAGGGCGCCGGCCACTGTCTTGTGCGCTGCACCTTGCACACGGGGCGAACGCACCAGATACGGGTGCACATGGCCCACCTTGGCTTGCCGTTGGTGGGCGATGTTCTGTACGGCGGCGTGCCAGACATTGGCCTTGCGCGCCAGGGATTGCACGCTTTTCATTTGGAGTTTGCGCATCCTATGGAAGGCAAGGCGCTCGCTTTTGACGTCCAGCCACCGCCGGATATGCTCCATGCCTTGGAGGCTGCGGGGCTGGCTTGATCTGCCCTCTGTAGAGCGAGCTACGCTACAATCGTTGTCCTACGCCTGTACAGCGGCAGCTTTCTGGCGTGTAGTTGGGTCTCGCAGCAATGCCTGCTGCGCATGCGTTGTACGCATCGCCTCTATTCTCTCTATTTCGCACATGTGCTGCCGTTCGGCAGCCAATTCCCGGAAACGCCGACGACCATGAACACGGTGGACGCCAAACGGGTTCTCGAAACCGCCCTGATTTGCGCGCAGCAACCGCTGAGCGTGCGGGAGTTGCGTGTTCTCTTTGAAGATGCGGTGGGAGCCGACAGCATCAAGCAGTTGCTTGAAGAGTTGCAGCTCGAATGGGCGCTGCGTGGTGTAGAGCTGGTGCCAGTTGCGTCTGGCTGGCGCTTCCAGTCACGGCCAGTGATGCGCGAGTTTCTTGATCGCTTGCATCCAGAAAAGCCGCCGCGCTATTCCCGGGCGGCGTTGGAGATCTTGGCCGTGATTGCCTACCGGCAGCCTGTGACCCGGGGCGATATCGAAGAGGTGCGCGGTGTCACGGTCAATAGCCTTATCGTCAAACAGCTTGAAGACAGAGGCTGGGTGGAGGTCATCGGCCACCGCGAGACGGTGGGGCGGCCTGCCCTTTTTGCGACGACGCGGCAGTTCTTGGACGACCTTGGCTTGCGCTCGCTCAGTGAGCTGCCCGAGCTCGATCTTGCGCAATCGCTTGATGCCGCCGTTTCTTCTGTCCAAGCGCGTGACGAAGCGTTTTCTTCGCAGCCCGAATTGTCCGAGTTTCAACAGGACATAGCGGACCCGCAATAACGGCGCTTGACGCCAAGTGGAATCCAAATGAACCATCCAGCAGCCCCCAAGGGCGCTTCATCGCCTGAAACGCCGGCGCCTACCAGCGCCGACGGAGTATCGAAAAAGGCTCCTGAGCACAAGGATGTCAGACCCGCGCCTCGGGTGCCAGCAAAGAAGCGTGCGGCAGGCCATGCAGGGTCTGTTGCGGCCGGCAATCGTGCCAGTCTGGATGGAGATGTCTTTGCCGACGTGGTGTCGGGCGAGTTTGACGCCGAGGCGAGCGAAAGCGAGGCGGTAGCGCCCAAACGCGTGCTGTTGCCGCAGGCGGAAACTCCCAAGTTGCACAAAGTGCTGGCGCAGGCGGGTCTTGGATCGCGGCTGGAAATGGAGCAACTGATTCTGGAGGGCAGGATTTCGGTCAACAACGAACCTGCACACGTCGGCCAACGTGTTCAGTACGGTGATCAGGTCAAGGTGAACGGAAAGCCCATACGCTACCGAATTGACCCACCGCCAGCGCGCGTCATTGCGTACCACAAACCCGTGGGCGAAGTTGTGACGCACGACGACCCGCAGAACCGTCCAACCGTATTTCGCAAGTTGCCTCGTTTGCAACACGGAAAATGGCAATCGGTCGGCAGGTTGGACCTTAATACCGAGGGTTTGCTGCTGTTCACGAGTTCTGGTGAGCTTGCCAACCAGCTCATGCATCCACGGTTTGGCCTTGAGCGTGAGTACGCAGTGCGCGTACTGGGTGCACTGAACAAGGATGAGAAGGAGCGATTGCTGGGCGGCGTGCAGCTGGAGGATGGTATGGCTGCCTTTGGCTCTATCGAAGACGGAGGTGGTGAGGGTTCCAATTGCTGGTATCGCGTCACCATCTCTGAAGGTCGCAACCGCGAAGTCCGGCGCATGCTGGAAAGCGTCGGACATGCAGTCAGCCGCCTCATTCGGATTCGTTACGGCGCCATGGTGTTGCCCAAAGGCTTGCGGCGAGGTACTTTCGTTGAGTTGGGTGAAGGTGACATTCGCGCCTTGATGCAGGCTGCGGGCGCTGTAGTGCCAAGAAAACCGTCCGGATCAGCACCGCGCGCCGGAGCTTCGGCAGGCCGGAATACGCGCGTCGGTGCTTTTGGTGGCACGGCCAATGCAAGAGGGAAGCCTGCAGCCTCCAAGAGCGCAGGGGCTGCTGCACAGCCAGATCCCTTGAAAACCTCTGTGGGCTACATCGGATCAGACAGTTTGAAGCTGCAGCGTCAAGAGCAGCGCCGCAATACGCGTTCGGCTCCGGCGGCACGGCGGCGCGGCCGCTAGCGGGGTGACTGCGGCCAGCGTACTCTGCAGCCGTACTCCTGCGGCAGCTAGAATCGTGGGTTTTGTCGCACCGACGAAAGAGCCTTTTCTCTACTTCAGGAAATTCACAAATGTCCGTTGAACGCACACTCTCCATCATCAAGCCCGATGCAGTCGCCAAGAACGTGATTGGTCAGATCTATGCACGCTTCGAAGCCGCTGGCCTGCGCGTCGTAGCTGCACGTATGGCGCACCTTTCGCGCCGTGATGCCGAGCAGTTTTATTCCGTTCACAAGGAACGCCCTTTCTTCAAGGATCTGGTGGATTTCATGATTTCCGGCCCTGTGATGATCCAGGCGCTGGAAGGCGAAAATGCCATCTTGAAGCATCGTGAACTGATGGGCGCGACCGACCCCAAGAAGGCCGATCCCGGTACCATTCGCGCCGACTTTGCCGACAGCATTGACGCAAATGCCGTTCACGGCTCTGACGCTGCAGACACGGCGCAAGTGGAGATCGCCTTTTTCTTTCCAGGTATGGGCGTCTATTCCCGGTAAGGTCAAAGTGCTCCGGGTTTGAAACGCTTGCTGTTTGAAACCTGGGGTGCTCAAGCATGAAAACGAATCTTCTCGAATACGATTTGGCAGGGCTGGCTGATTTTTGCCAAAGCCTCGGGGAGAAGCGTTTTCGCGCTACGCAGTTGTTCCGGTGGATTCACCAGCAAGGTGAACGTGATTTCGGCAAGATGACCGACATCGCAAGAGCTTTCCGGGAAAAGCTTGCCGTGCATGCAGTCGTGGCAGCTCCGCCCATTGCCAGTGAACACCGGTCGGACGACGGCACGGTGAAGTGGCTGTTTGACGTGGGAGGCGGTAATGCGGTCGAAGCCGTATTTATCCCGGAGGATGGTCGAGGCACCTTGTGCATATCTTCGCAAGCGGGATGCGCTGTGGGGTGCAGGTTTTGCTCGACCGGGCACCAAGGCTTTAGCAGAAATTTGACGACTGCGGAGATCACCGGGCAGCTTTGGTTCGCAGAACACACGCTTCGACGCGAGCTTGGCCGAACAGAGCGCATCATTTCCAATGTCGTGATGATGGGTATGGGCGAGCCGCTACAGAACTATGGCGCATTGGTGCCGGCGCTTCGCACCATGCTCGACGATCATGGTTATGGACTCTCGCGCCGCCGTGTCACGGTGTCCACTTCTGGCGTAGTGCCGTTCATGGACAAACTTGGTGGCGATTGCCCTGTTGCGCTTGCTGTATCTCTGCATGCGCCCAGTGACGCCTTGCGCGACAGCTTGGTGCCGCTGAATCGAAAGTATCCGCTACAGGAGTTGATGGCCGCGTGTGTGCGTTATCTTGAGCACGCTCCTCGCGACTTCATCACCTTTGAATATTGCATGCTTGACGGAGTCAACGACAGTCCCGAGCAAGCTCGGCAACTGATCGCGCTTGTCCGAGGCACGTCTTTGGCAGCATGGTGCAAATTCAATCTCATTCCATTCAATCCGTTTCCTGCATCAGGGTTGCTTCGCTCTGGTTCGAGCGCGATTGCCGCATTTGCCGAGATACTCAATGGCGCGGGCATTGTCACCACCATTAGGAAAACGCGGGGCGACGATATTGATGCAGCCTGCGGACAACTTGCCGGTGAAGTGAAGGATCGCACGCGCGTGTCGGAGCGCATGGCGCGCCGCCGTACCATTCCCATTCAGCTTGCTGAAGAAATGTCGACTGTTTACAAGGAGATTCGCATTGATTGAATCCGCTGGGCGTCTGAAGATTTGGGCCAACACCGGCTTTGCCCTTTGCGTGTTTCTCGGTATGGGCACAGGCCTGTCGGGTTGTGCGGGACTCGGCACTACTTCCGCAGAAGCGCAGAGCGGTCAATACCTAACTGCTTCGGACGAACCAGAGGTGCGTCGGCGCGCTCGGATACGGTTGGAATTGGCAGTCAGCTACCTGGGATTGGGTCAGACCAAGGTGGCACTTGATGAAGTGAAGCAATCGCTTGCCATCGATCCAACTTATGCCGACGCTCACAACGTGCGTGGTCTCGTCTACATGCGGCTCAATGACCTTGCACAGGCAGACGAGAGCTTTCAGCGCGCCCTGGCATTGCGTCCGGGTGACCCGGACGTGTTGCACAATCGGGCGTGGTTGGTGTGTCAGTTGCAAAAGTATGCCGAAGCAGACGCGATGTTTTCGAAGGTTTTGGCGACTCCTTCATACGGCACGCGCAGCAAGACTTTGATGGCGCAGGGTTTGTGCCGGGCCCGGGCAGGCAAAGTCGCTGCAGCCGAGGAGTCCCTGTTCGCTGCTTATGAAATTGATGCGGGCAATCCGGTGATTGCTTACAACTTGGGCTCGCTGCAGTACCAACGCGGCGAATACAAGCGAGCCCAGTTTTACATCCGGCGCTTAAACAACAGCGAGCTTGCGAACGCCGAGTCGCTTTGGCTGGGCATCAAAATCGAGAAATCGTTGAACGACGCGCTTGCGGTGCGCCAACTTGGCGATCAGCTGCGTCGCCGCTTTCCTGACTCCCGTGAATATTCAGCCTTTCAGCGGAGCGCATTTGATGAATAGTCAGCAGGCAGATATGCACTCTGCTGATCTGGCGGTCCCTACGGACGGCACCTCGGCTGGCGCATTGCTGCGCGAAGCCCGGCAAGCTGCTGGCGTGCATATTGAATCCATTGCGTTCTCGCTCAAGGTGCCAGTCAGCAAGATCGAGGCCCTCGAAAATGATGATTTCGATGCGCTGCCGGACGCCGTGTTTGCGCGTGCGCTCGCAAGCAGCGTGTGCCGTACCTTGAAAATGGATTCTGCTCCGGTGCTGGCATTGCTGCCTCAGACCAAGGTGCAGCCTCTGCCAGTCAGCCGTTCGGCTTTAAACGCGTCGTTCCGTGACGGATCTGAGCGCTCGAGCGTCAGCGGCGCCGT
This sequence comes from Giesbergeria sp., assembly GCA_034674825.1. Classification (GTDB taxonomy): domain Bacteria; phylum Pseudomonadota; class Gammaproteobacteria; order Burkholderiales; family Burkholderiaceae_C; genus Simplicispira. Next base: position 397 of record JAUCDU010000035.1, on the reverse strand, counting down.
CGTGCGGTTTTCCCGGCCGATTGTTCTGGCAGTGGTGGTGTTGCTGATAGGGGCGGGCGTGATCGCCTGGATGCCTGGAGAATGGTTGCAACGAGGCAATGACGTCGCTGTGCAGCCCAGCGCCACCGGTGCTACGTCGCCATTGCCCGCCCAGCCATTGGAGCCGCTTGCAGAAAGTCCGGCGTCGACACAACCTGGGGATGCAGCATCCAGTGTTGACGCTGCTGCGCCCATCGCGCTTGTCGCACCTGAAGTGGCGCTGGCGAGCGCCCCGGATCCGATACCCGATCATGCGGCGCCGCCGGCGGCAACTTCAAGTACGCCGCGGTTGCAGCTGTCGGCGCGAGGTGAGACCTGGATCCAGGTCAAAGACGCGCAAGGTGCTGTCGTGCTTGAG
>JAUCDU010000034.1:0-13406 GCA_034674825.1 Giesbergeria sp. | reverse complement strand
CATCTCGGTCGAGCTGCCCACCAGCGTCGAGCGCGAAATCACCTGGACCGAGCCCGCCGTCAAGGGCGACACCTCCGGCAAAGTCTTGAAGCCCGCAAAAATCGCCACCGGTTTTGAAGTGCCAGTGCCACTGTTCGTCTCGCAAGGCGACAAGATTGAAATCGATACCCGCACGGGCGAGTACCGCAAGCGCGTTTAAGCGCTTGGAACAGCAAAAAGGCTTCCCTCGGGAAGCCTTTTTTGTTGGACTGCGCCGGATGCTCAGATTGGCTGCGCCACCAGATCGTGCCCCTGCACGCCGACAATGCGCGCGCGGGTGAATTCCCCGACCTTGAGCTGCTTGCTGATTTTCTCCGGCGGCAGCAGGTGCACCACGCCGTCGATCTCGGGCGCGTCCGCGTAGCTGCGGCCGACGCCGCCCTTGCGCCCCATCGCTGGAGCGTGGTCCACCAGCACCTGCATGCTCGCGCCGACGCGGCGCTGCAGCTTGGCAATCGACACCTCTTCGGCCACCGCCATGAAGCGCGCGCGGCGCTCTTCGCGCAGCTCCATCGGCAGCATGCCGGGCAGTTGATTGGCGACAGCACCCGCCACGTCGCTGTAGGCGAAGCAGCCCGCGCGGTCGATCTGCGCCTCGCGCAGAAAATCGAGCAGGTGCTGAAATTCCTCTTCTGTTTCGCCGGGAAAACCGGCAATGAAGGTGCTGCGAATCACGATTTCCGGGCAGGCAGCGCGCCAGCGCTCGATGCGCTCGAGGTTCTTCTCGCCGCTGGCCGGGCGCTTCATGCGCTTGAGCACGTCCGGGTGGCTGTGCTGGAACGGAACGTCCAGATACGGCAGCACCCTGCCCGTGGCCATGAGCGGAATCACTTCGTCCACGCTCGGGTACGGGTACACGTAATGCAGACGCACCCAGGCGCCGTAGGGCTCGGCAATTTCACCCAGCTTTTGCACCAGCTCCAGCATGCGCGTCTTCACCGGCTGGCCGTCCCAGAACCCGGTGCGGTACTTCACATCGACACCGTAGGCCGAGGTGTCCTGGCTGATGATGAGCAGTTCCTTCACGCCGCCGGCAAACAAGGCCTTGGCCTCCGCCAACACGTCGCCGATGGGACGCGAGACCAGATCGCCACGCATGGAAGGAATGATGCAGAAGGTGCAGCGGTGGTTGCAGCCCTCGCTGATCTTCAGATATGCGTAGTGGCGCGGCGTGAGCTTGATGCCGGCGACGCCAAATGCGCCGGGCACCAAATCCACAAAAGGGTCGTGCGGCTTGGGCAGGTTTTTGTGTACCGCGTCCATCACCTCCCGGGTCGCGTGGGCGCCCGTCACCGCGAGCACGCTGGGGTGCATCTGCTGCACATAGTTTCCGCCGCTCTCGCCCTGACGCGCGCCCAGGCAGCCGGTGACGATGACTTTGCCGTTTTCGGCCAGCGCCTCGCCAATGGTATTGAGGCTCTCGCGCACTGCGTCGTCGATAAAGCCGCAGGTATTGACGATGACCAGGTCCGCGCCCTCGAAGGTCTTGGAGGTCTCGTAGCCTTCGGCGCTCAACTGCGTGAGGATCAGTTCGGAGTCGGTCAGGTTCTTGGGGCAGCCAAGACTGGCGAAACCGATTTTGGGGATTTTGGGTGGGGAGACAACGTCGTTCATCCCCCTATTGTCTGCGCAATGCTGGTTCCGGCGCTGCCGCGACCCGTGCGAAGCCCCCTTAACGCTTGAGGCCCATGGCCCCCAGCATTTGCTCGGTCTGCTTTTGCATTTGTTCTTGCATCTGGACAAAGAGCGCGCGCGACTGCTCGGCGTAATTGCCCATCAGGCCTTGGGTCATGGGTGCCTTTGCCCCCATGAACTGCGCCCAGGCTTCAGGCGTCATGCCATGCGCCTGCTCAGCCAGCTTGGCCTGGATGTCGGTGAACGCCTGAACGTTCTTCTCCAGGTAGCTGCCCATGAAACTCTGCATGGCATGGCCATAGAACCGGATGATGTTGGCCAGCGCTGCCTCGGTGAACATGGGGCGCCCACCCGCTTCCTCTTCCAGAATGATCTGCAGAAAAATGCTGCGCGTGATGTCTTCGCCCGACTTGGCGTCGCGCACCACGACGGGGTGGCGCTCCATGACCAATCGCTTCACCTCGGCAAGTGTGATGTAGGTGGAAGTGTCGGTGTCGTAGAGACGGCGGTTGGGATACTTCTTGATGACGCGCACGGCGAGCTGGCTGGAAGCAGGTGTTGATTCGGACATTTTCGAAATTTCCTTGGGCCCCGGCCCTCTATTTCACTGGAACTTATTCTAGGCAAGCCCCTGCTCGGACTGGACAGGAATACCCTGAGCATGGCAGCGGACTCGGACGGCGCATAGCGCAATTGGATGACAGACACGGCCCGTCCGTGCTTCCAGAATCTTGCCATGTACGTTTCCTGGAGGTCTTCACCCCCATGCCAAAACCTGATTCAAAAAAAGTTGATGAAGCCGAGAAGAAGGTGAGCGCCGTGCTTGAAACGCTTGAAGACGATACCGATTCGGAAGTCGAGCGCATTGCACTCGAAGACCTCGTGGATACCAATCCCAAGACTGGGCAGCCTGAGGTGCTCAAAGCCGTGGACATCACCATGAAGTCGCGCCCGCAGCGCAACTGGTCCCGCTGAGCGGCAGCGAACAACGCGGCGACAATGCCAAAGAAAAAGCGCCAAAGAAAAAGGGGCCAGCACTTCTGCTGACCCCTTGATTTCATTACCATTTCTGGTAGGCGCGATTGGACTCGAACCAACGACCCCCACCATGTCAAGGTGGTGCTCTAACCAGCTGAGCTACGCGCCTGCGTGTATTTCGAGAAGCCGCAATTCTAGCAGCAAAAAACCGGCTTTCTGCGCGCTGGGAGCCAACATTTCAGCGGCGTTTGGCGGCGTGCACGCCGCCCAACTGCGCGACGACGCCCAGCACTTTGGCCAGACGGCCGGAGTCTGCTATTTCCACAGTGAACGTCATCCACGCCGTCCCTTTGACGCTTTGCGTTTGCACGCCAGTGACGTTCATTTTCTCTTTGGAGAAGACCTCCAATATTTCCCGCAGCAGCCCCTGGCGATCAACCGCTTCGACCGAAACATCGACCGGATACACCGAAGGCACAGCATTCGGCTTGGGCATCCCCCATTCGACGTCAATGACACGCTCCTCGCTGTGGGCTGCCATTTCGCGGAAATTGCGGCAGTCTGATCGATGAATGCTCACCCCCCTGCCGCGCGTCACGAAGCCTCGAATATCGTCAGGCGGCGCTGGCTTGCAGCAACGCGCCAGTTGCGTCATCAGCGAATCCATGCCAACCACCAGCACGCCGCCTTTGCTGGCCTTCTCCGGCCCACGCGCCTTCTTCAGCAGCAGTTGGTCGTCCGGCTGCTGCGCGGGATCGACGGGTCGCAGCACGACTTCGATGTTGCGCAGGGAAAACTCATCTTTCCCAACCACCTCGAACAAGGCGTCGGCGGAACGAAACCCGAGCTGACTGGCGAGTTCTTCCAGCCGCATCGCCGTTTTCCCCTCCCGCTGCAGGAGCTTTTCCACCGCTTCACGGCCGCGCGCAATGGTTTCGTGCTGTGCCAAGGCGTTGAACCACGCCCGCACTTTGCTGCGCGCCCGGTGGCTGGCAAGGTAGCCAAGATCGGCATTGAGCCAGTCGCGCGAAGGTCCGCCTTCCTTGGCGGTGACCACCTCAACTGTCTGGCCGTTTTGCAGCGGCGTGTTGAGTGGCACCATGGCGCCGTCGACCCGCGCTCCCCGGCAGCGGTGGCCCAGGCTGGTGTGCACGGAGTAGGCAAAGTCCACCGGGGTGGCGCCTTGTGGCAGCTCGATGATCGCGGCGTTCGGCGTGAGCACATAAATGCGGTCGTCAAACAGATGCCGGTGCTGCGGCGCGCCGGAGAGATCACGCTCCCAGGCAAGCAACTGGCGCAGCACGGCAATCTTGGCGTCGTATTCGCTGCTGGCCGTGACACCCGCATAGCCCTTGCTGCCGGCCTCCTTGTAGGCCCAGTGCGCGGCGACACCACTTTCGGCATGGGCGTGCATGGCCTGGGTACGGATTTGCACTTCAACAGCTTTGCCCGCGTCGTCGCGCACGATGGTGTGCAGCGACTGGTAGCCATTGGGCTTGGGCTTGGCGATGTAGTCGTCAAACTCCTCCACCAGCGAGGTGAAATGGCTGTGCACCCAACTGAGCGCCTCGTAGCAGTCTTTGACTGTGGGGACGACCACGCGCAGGGCGCGCAGGTCAAACAACTGCTCGAAAGCGAGCGATTTGCCCCGCATCTTCTTGACGATGCTGTAGATGTGTTTGGGTCGCCCCTGCACCACCGCGTTGATGTTCTGCGCGCGCAGTTGCGCCTCCACGAAGACGCGCAACTGCTCCATGTAAAGCTCACGTTCAGCACGCTTTTCGTCGAGCAGTTGGGCGACCTCCTTGTACGTATCCGGCTCCAGGAAGCGAAACGCCAGATCCTCAAGTTCCCACTTGAACTGCCATATTCCCAGGCGATTGGCCAAGGGCGCAAACACGTGCAATGCTTCGTAGGCTATGGCAGGAGACACCGATCGTTTGCTCACTGCGTAGAAGCGCAGCGTCTGCAGGCGCGACGCCAGGCGCAGCATGATCACGCGCAGATCACGTGAAAACGCCAGCAACATCTTGCGCACGCTCTCGGTCTGTTCGCCTGGATTCTCGGGCGGGCGACCCTCGCGCGCCTGCTCTTGCAGATGCATCAGCTGTGTGGTCTCCACCGCCAGGGTGGCAAAGTTCTCACCAAAGGCCTTTGCAATGACCTCGCGCGGCCGGTTCAGGTGGGCACAGGCGTGCACCAGGTAAGCCGCCGCCTGCATGGCCTCGGAGCCCCCGATGCCTTTCAAAATAGCCGCCACGCCATCGGCGTGGGCGAGCGTGTTTTCGCCGGTGCCCAGTTGCTCTGCGCCAATCAAGGGCTCAGCAAAAGTACGCGCGCGCTCAAGCGCATGGGCCTGTTCCGGCACTGTGCCTGCAGTCGCAACCACGAGGTCAGAAACCGGCTCTGCAGCGGTATCGCCCTGATGCGTCGCCGCTGACGCAGGCTTCATCTGTCTGCCTTCGATTGGGGCTTGAGCAAGAAATTGGCGACGGCCGTTACCTGCTCGGGTGCGACCAGCGTGGGCGCGTGCCCGACGCCGGCAAACTCGATGCCCTCGGCCTTTGGGCCGCGCATGGCCATGGCCTCAAAGGTGGCGTGCGAAAGCAAATCCGACTCGGCCCCGCGCAGCACCAAAGTCTCGGTACCCAGGGCGTCGTACAACTGCCACAACTGGGCTTCGCCCTGCTGCGCAGACTCCTGCGTGAGCGCGGCAAAAGGTTTGGCAATGGCGAGGTCGTAATGCAAGCGATAAGCCCCGTCGTCCGTGCTGCGCAGCATGGGGCGCGAAAGCGCCATCCACTGCTCGGGCGTGTGCGGGCCGAAACTGCTGGAAACCGACCACAAATGCGCGGCCGCCTGCTCTTGCGACTCGAAACGCAGCGGCGCGCCAAGGTACTGGCCGATGCGTTCCAGCGCCGCCCACTCGATGGCAGGCCCGACATCGTTGAGCACGAGTCGACGCACGGGCACGGGCAGGGCTTCGGGTGGCAAGTTGCACACCACCATGCCAATCAAACCGCCCATGCTGGTGCCAACCCAATCAAGGGCGCTGATGGCCCCCTGCGCGTGCACTTGCTTGAGCATCGCCAGCATGTCACTCGCGTATTGCGGCATGCCATAGGCCATGGGGTCGGCAAGCCAGTCGCTCTCTCCCCGACCGACCACGTCGGGACAGATCACACGGGCATGTGGCGCAAGCGCCCGGGCCAAGGTGTCAAAATCACGCCCTTGTCGCGAGAGACCATGCACACACACCACGACATGCGGATGCTGCGGGTCACCGGTGGCGTTCCATTCCCAGTACGCCATGCGGTGGTCGGCAGTGCCTTCCCCGCTCTGGCTGGGAGTTGCCTGCGCCCCCGCACAGCGTACGTAGTTCAGCTTAGGTTCAATCATGGTGTTGGCGGCTCTTGCTCGCGAGGATAATTAACTGCGTTGAATCGTAAATCATTCGGAGAAACCCATGCTTCAAGGAAAGACTGCACTCGTCACTGGTTCCACCAGCGGCATTGGCCTCGGGATCGCAAAAGCGTTCGCCCGTCAGGGCGCCCACGTCATGCTCAACGGTTTTGGCGACATTGAAGGGGCGAAGGCAGAAGTGCTGGCAGCGGCCAACGGCAATGGGGCCAAGGTGGCCTACCACGGCGCGGACATGTCGCGCGTCGCAGACATTGAAGACATGATGGCCAGTTGCACGCGTGAACTCGGCGCAGTGGACATCCTCGTAAACAACGCTGGCATCCAGCATGTGGCCAATGTCGAAGACTTTCCGGTCGAGCGTTGGGACGCCATCATCGCCATCAACCTCAGCAGTGCGTTTCACACCACGCGTCTGGCTTTGCCATCCATGAAGTCCAAGGATTGGGGCCGGGTCATCAACCTGGCTTCGGTGCATGGGCTGGTCGGGTCGGCACAGAAGTCTGCCTACGTCGCTGCCAAGCACGGCATTATTGGTTTGACCAAAGTCACGGCGCTGGAGACGGCCACGACGGGTGTCACCTGCAACGCTATCTGCCCTGGCTGGGTGCTGACCCCGCTGGTGCAAAAGCAGGTCGATGCGAAGGCCGCTGAGCATGGCCTCTCCAACGAAGAGGCGAAAAAACTGCTGCTGGGCGAAAAAGAGCCTTCCATGCAGTTCACCACGCCGGATGAGCTGGCAGAGCTGGCCTTGTTCTTCTGCTCTGCAGCCGGCAACAACATTCGCGGTGCGGCATGGAACATGGATGGCGGCTGGGTGGCGCAATAAGCGCTCCGCCAAAATTTGCCGGTTACTATTGAAAATATAGCTGCTAACGCTTACTGGATAAGCGCTAGCAGCCTATTTGACCAAAAATTTAGCGCATTTGCACACTACCCGTCACGGTCACGGTGACGGTCGATGTGCCTGGCTCAACCGACAAAGGCGCGTCGGCTGCGCTGGCGCCCCTTGCTTCCATCGCCATCATGCGCGGGCGCGGACCCGGAGCATGCTGGTTGCTGTTGACGGCAATCTCGCGCAGGCCGTAGTCGCTAAAACCAAAACCTGAACTCACCCGCGCCGCCTGCGCCTTAAAGCGTGCAATGGCCTGCTGCTGCGCCTCGCCCTCCACACTTTCACGTTTCGCGCGGCTCAAATCAAACGCGACTCGGCTGATCGTGAGCGTGGTCACGCGGGCGGCTGCGCCCGTGATGCGCGAAAAATCACGTCCCTGCAACACCAATTCGGCCCGCCCCTGCCAGCCAGAAATCTGCTGGTTCTGCGCGTAGCGCGGCGACAGCGAGAAGTTGCCGGTGCTCACTTCCATCTCGTCGGCGGCCGCGCTTTTGCGCGCTTCGGCGAGCGCTGCATCCAGCGCCTGACGCAGTTGCGTCTGGACAGAAGCTGCGTCCTTGCCTTCCTTTACCGTGCCCAACGTCAGCACCAACAAGTCCTGCTGCACCTCCACGGTGCCAGACGCTTCAAGCTGGGCCACATTCTGCGGAGCCGGGGTGAGTACGGCTTGGGCATGGGCCATTGCAGCACCATTTAAAAGAGCAGTTGCGACGAAAAAGAGGCGAAGGGATTTCATAAACATAGGGACATACCAAAAGGACGCCGACCTTAGCGCAGAGGCATGGATCGCCATGTCGGCCAACTGCCCGATCTGAGAATTCTCGGCAGGCAGAGTGTGCGCGCCCGGAAAAACATGTAACCGGAGGTCAAACCTGGCGGGGAGTGAGGTTTTGAGGCCACAAACTGGTAACAATGGCCGCTGTTACAAATTGGACCGAGGAGTCACCATGGCCACAGCCAACAATTCGCGCCCCGACAAGGTGCTGGTGGTAGATGACGACGCACGCATTCGAGACCTGCTGCGCCGCTATCTCACCCAAGAAGGATTTGAAGTCATCCTGGCAGAAGACGGCAAGGCGCTGAACCGCATCCTTCTGCGCGATACGGTCGATCTGATCGTGCTCGATCTGATGATGCCGGGCGAGGACGGCTTGTCCATCTGTCGGCGCTTGCGCGCCGCCCACGACCGCACCCCCATCATCATGCTGACCGCCAAAGGCGAGGATGTGGACCGCATCGTTGGCCTGGAAGTCGGGGCTGACGACTATCTGGGCAAGCCCTTCAACCCGCGCGAGCTGCTTGCGCGGATTCACGCGGTGCTGCGTCGGCGCCCACCGCACGAAGTCCCGGGCGCGCCCTCGGGCGACAACGAAACTGTGCAGTTCGGCCCGTTTTCGTTTGATTTGGGCACGCGCGCGCTGCAAAAGGGCGGCGAGGAGCTGCCGCTCACCACGGGCGAGTTCGCGATGCTAAAGGCTTTGGTGCGCCACCCACGGCAACCCCTGTCGCGCGAAAAGCTGGCCATCCTGGCGCGGGGCCGGGAGTTCGAGCCTTTTGACAGAAGTCTGGATGTACAGGTATCGCGCCTGCGCAAACTGATCGAAGAAGACGCCGCAGCACCGCGCTATATCCAGACGGTGTGGGGCGTCGGCTACGTGTTTGTTCCAGACGGAGCTGGCTAAACCTGCCCGGGCACTGGCTTCCAGCGGGGCTTTACCCCTCTTGCGTCGTTGCCCGATCTTTTATGTCACAAACAACAGCCCTCTCCGACCAGGAAGCCACCAGTCCGGCGCCGCTGGAAGCACCCAGCAGCGCACAAGCCGCGCGCAAACGCGTCGGGCTGAACCTTTTCTGGCGCACTTTTTTTCTGCTCAGCGTGCTGCTGTTTGGCAGCATCCTCGCGTGGCTGCAAACCTTGCGCGCGCTGGAGTTCGAGCCACGCGCGCTGCACACAGCGCAGCAGATTGCCTCGCTGGTTAATTTGAGCCGCGCTGCGCTGGTGCACGCCGATCCGATTGCACGCGTATCGCTCATCAAAACCATGGCCGACCAGGAGGGCGTGCGCATTCTGCCGCGCGAGCCGGGCGACCGATTTGAGCTGCTGGACAACTCCGATCTGGGTCTGCGCCTGACGGAGGAGCTCACGCGCCGCCTGGGCACTGGTGCCATCGTCGCGCAGAGCGTCAACGGCGAGAAAGGCCTGTGGGTGGGTTTCACCATCAATGGCGACGCCAACTGGCTGCTGATGGACCGCTCGCGCTTCACGCCTGCAGGCGGACGCACCTGGCTTATCTGGCTGGTCACTGCGGGGGTGTTGTCGTTGGCGGGTGCGGCAGTGATTGCCCGACTCATCAACCAGCCGCTAAAGCGCCTCTCCTACGCCGCGAACCGTGTGCGTGACGGTGATTTTGCGGCCAGCCGGCTCGATGAAGAGGCCGTGACCAGTGAAATCCGAGAAGTCAATATCGGCTTCAACCGGATGGCGCAAAAGCTCGCCAAACTCGAGCAAGACCGGGCGGTCATGCTGGCTGGCATCTCGCACGACCTGCGCACGCCGCTGGCCCGCCTGCGTCTGGAAACCGAAATGAGCGTTTCCGATGAAATTGCGCGCGAACACATGGTGGCCGACATCGTGCAGCTCGACGCCACCATCGATAAATTTCTGGACTACGCGCGTCCGGATCATGTGATGCTTACGCCCGTAAATCTGCGCGGTGTGGTCACGTCCTGCGTCTATGCGGTACAGGACCACCGCGAACTGCAGATCACCATGGATGTGCCTGAAGATCTCAACGTGCTGGCCGACGAAGTCGAGTTGGCGCGCATTCTGTCCAATCTGCTGGAGAACGCGCGCCGCTACGGAAAAAGCCTCGACACCGACGTGGCACACGTAAGCATCAGCGCCAAAGGCCGCGAAGAATGGGTCTTGCTCAAAGTGCGCGACCACGGGCTTGGCGTTGCGCCAGAGCAGTTATCGAACCTTATCAAGCCATTTTTCCGCGGCGACATGGCGCGCACGGCAGCAGCGGGCGCGGGCCTTGGCCTGTCGATTGTGGACAAGACGATTCAACGCATGGGCGGCATTTTTGCCTTGGCGAACTCCGGCACTGGCGGGCTTGTGGCCCACGTGCAATTGCAGCGCGCCAGCAGTGGGGCAGGCGGCGTCGATGTGCACCAGCGCCTGCAACGCCCCCAGGTCAAGCGCAAGCTTCCGCCGCGCGGGGTGAAGCTTTAAGCAGCAGCACCACAGCGCGCGCTTCCATCGCCAGACCCTGCCCTACCGGCCCAAGCCGCTCGGCAGTCTTGGCCTTGACGTTGACCTGATCCGCATCCACGCCGAGCGCATCCGCGATGCGCGCGCGCATGGCGGCGATGTGGGGTGCCAACCGCGGCGCCTGGGCGACGATGGTGCTGTCCATGTTGCCAATCTCATAGCCAGCAGCACGCACCCGCCGCGCCGCCTCTGCGAGCAGCAGCACCGAATCAGCGCCCTTGAATTCTGCGTCGCTGTCCGGAAAGTGGCTGCCGATGTCGCCCAAGGCGGCAGCACCCAGCAGCGCATCGGTAATCGCATGCAACAGCACATCGGCATCGGAATGCCCGAGCAAACCCATGGGGTAGGCAATGGTGACTCCGCCGAGCACAAGCGGCCGTCCCGGAACCAGGGCGTGCACATCCCAGCCCTCGCCAATTCGTATTCCCACGCTCATTGCGTATTCCCTCTTCCGTCGTCAGTTTCTGCCTTGGTCGGCGGTTCGGCCCTTTGCCCGCCAAAACGCGCCAGTGTGCCGGCATGCATACGCTGCGACAGCACCGCCTCGGCCAGCGCGAAGTCTTCCGGAAAGGTGACCTTGAAGTTGAGTGCGCTGCCTGCGACCAGGCGCGGGTGCTGACCCATGGCTTCCATGGCGCTTGCTTCGTCGGTGGCGGTAGAGCCAAACTTCTCCAGCGCCTCAACCAGCGCTCCCAGGCGAAACATTTGCGGCGTTTGGGCCAGCCATTTGTCGCCACGGTCGATGGTCGACGCAATCCGCACACCGCCGGGCCCGCTGCTGGCGGTCTTCAAGGTGTCCACCAACTGGTGCGCCAGCAGGCCGCCGACATGGTCGCTCTGGCAGGCATCGATGAGCGCGTTGATCTGTGTGGTCGTCACCAGACAGCGCGCAGCGTCGTGCACCAACACCCAATCACGCTCCTGTGCACCGCGCGAGCGCAACTCGCGCAGGCCAGCAAGCACGGTATCGGCACGCGTTGCACCGCCGCACGCTGCGACGAAATAACCATCCGCAGTGCGCCCTTCAAAAAACCGGTCGCCCGGCGCCACTGCGACCAGGGTGCTGCGCAAACGTGCCACTCCGGCAAATGCTGCAAGCGTGTGCAGCACCAACGGCAGACCTGCCACAGCGTGGTACTGCTTGGGCGCGCAGGCACTGTTAGGCGCCGCCCCGGCAACAGCGCGCGTACCCGTCCCTGCGCAGGGAAGCAGCGCCCAGAATTGGGCCGGCGCACTGGCGCGCTCGGCCGGCTGATGCGCGGCAGCAGATGGCGTGCCGATCGGCGCGGATGCAGGGTTCATCCCCGCATTCTAGAATTGCCGTCTCCCGCCGCACCGGGTGGCAGCCTGCATGGCGCCAGACTGGCGCCGGCACGCTTCTCTGTCGCCTGTGCGCATGCAACTCCCAAAACTCTCCCCCGGCAAGCGCTTTGCCTTGCCCCACCCCCCCGGCAGTGCCGATGCACTGTTGCTCGCGCAGATTGCAGAGCGCGAACGCAGCATGCATGGCGTCACCGCCATCGTCACGGCCGACGCAGCCGACGCCCGGCGCTTGCTCGATGAAATCGCTTTCTTCGCGCCGGGCTTGCGCTGCGCCTTGTTCCCCGATTGGGAAACGCTGCCCTACGACGGCTTTTCGCCGCACCAGGACCTGATCAGCGAACGCCTGGCAACGCTGTGGCGCATCAGCCAGCGCGATCGCGACACCGGAGCCGACGTGGTGCTGGTGCCCGCCACCACGGCGCTCTACCGCCTGGCACCGCCCTCGTTCCTGGCGGGCTACACCTTTCACTTCACGGTCGGCCAAAAGCTCGACGAAGCCAAGTTGCGCGCCCAATTGACGCTGGCAGGGTACGCCCACGTCGGTCAGGTGGTCAGCCCCGGGGAATACGCCGTGCGTGGCGGCTTGATTGACCTGTTCCCCATGGGCTCGAACGTGCCCTACCGGGTGGATTTGTTCGACGACCAGATTGACTCGCTGCGCGCGTTCGATCCGGACAGCCAGCGCAGCCTCTACCCGGTGCCCGAGGTCCGCCTGCTGCCTGGCCGCGAGTTCCCCATGGACGACGACGCACGCGCGCGCTTTCGCAGCCGGTGGCGCGAAATGCTCGAAGGCGACCCGACCAAGAGCCGCATCTACAAGGACATGGGCCAGGGCGTGGCGACCGCGGGTATCGAGTACTACCTGCCGCTGTTTTTTGATCAGACGGCGACCGTGTTCGACTACCTGGGCGACAAGGCCACTGTCGTGCTGCACGGCGACCTGGAGCCGGCGTTTCAGCGCTTCTGGCAGGACACGCGCGACCGCTACCGATTGGTGCAGGGCGACCCGGAACGCCCCGCCCTGCCGCCCGAGGCCTTGTTTCTCAGCGCCGACCAGTTTTACACGCGCGCCAAGGACCATGCCCAGTTGGCGATTCGACCGGGCATCGAAGACGTGGAATCGAGTGCGCTGTTCCAGCGCCTGCCGGAACTCGCCGTCGTCAGGGGCGCTGCCGAGCCGCTCTCGCGCTTGCAAGCGCACGTGCAGGCAGGCCAGCACCGCGTGCTGGTGCTGGCCGAGAGCGCTGGCAGGCGCGAGAGCCTGCTCGACTTTCTGCGCGCCGGCGGTGTCAACCCACCGGCCTTTGATTCGCTGGAAGAATTCGAGCAAAGCGACAGCGAACCTCTGGGCATTGCCACCGCTGCGCTCGCCGAGGGATTTGCCTGGGTCGAGCGCGGCCTCGACTTTGTCACCGAAACCGAGCTCTTTTCCACTCCAGCCACCACGCGGCGCCGGCGCAAGCAAGAGCAAGTCAGTGACGTCGAGTCGCTCATCAAGGACCTTTCTGAACTGAGCCTGGGCGACCCGGTGGTGCACAGCGCGCATGGCATCGGGCGCTACCGGGGCCTGGTCAACATGGATGTCGGCAACCAGAACCCCGACGGCTCGCCCGCGCTGCAGGAATTCCTGCACCTGGAATACGCCGCAGACGCGGTGCTCTACGTGCCAGTGAGCCAGTTGCAGCTCATCAGCCGCTATTCCGGCGTATCGCCCGACGACGCGCCACTGCACAAGCTGGGCAGCGGCCAGTGGGAAAAGGCCAAGCGCAAGGCCGCCGAGCAGGTGCGCGACAGCGCGGCCGAGCTGCTCAACATCTATGCACGCCGTGCGGCACGCGCGGG
>JAUCDU010000033.1:0-13489 GCA_034674825.1 Giesbergeria sp. | reverse complement strand
AGCTGCGCGACCGGCGCGGCACCCTCTTGGCTGCTGCCCGTTATCAGACGCAGCGCGTGCGCCAGCAGCAGAGCCGTGGCGTCCTGCGAAGACCAGGCCAGGTGCGCCGGCGCCACTTCTGGCCGGCAGCGCAGGCACGGGCGAAAGCCAGCGTGCTCGGCCTGAGCCGCCAGATCGAAGAAGCGGCAGTTCTCGCGCCGGGGCGTGCGCACGGCGCAAACCGGTCGGCAGTAAATACCGGTTGACGTGACGCCGGGAAAGAACTGCCCGTCAAAGCGCGCGTCGCGCGCGCAGAGCGCCAGATAGCGGCCGGCGTCGGCAGCAGTGTCAAAGGTGGCAGCGGCGTTTGGCATGGGCAAATCATAGGCTCGCGTATGAAACCTGCTGGCCGTTTTCGGACCTCCCTTTCAGGCGCCGCGCAGCAACCAAGCGCCCCTGGAGCGACCCCTACAATCGTTCGCACCTCCTGCCTCTGAGAGTTGCGCCTGTGCCACCACGTTCTCCCCTGTCCCCCGCCATCTTCAAAGCCTATGACATCCGCGGCGTCGTGCCGGACACCGTCAACACCGGCGTGGCGCGTGCCCTGGGCCGCGCCTTCGGCACCGCCGCCGTGCAGGCGGGCGAGCGCAAGGTCGCGGTGGGCAGAGACGGCCGGCTCTCGGGCGCGACGCTCTCGAACGCGCTGATCCTGGGTCTGGCAGAAACCGGGCTGGACGTGATCGACATCGGCCCGTGCACCACCCCCATGCTGTACTTCGCCGCCAGCACCTTGTGCACCAGCGGCATCCAGATCACCGGCAGCCACAACCCCAAGGACTACAACGGCTTCAAGATGGTGCTGGCTGGGCGCGCCATTTATGGAGAAGACATTCAGGCGCTGCGCCGCGCCATCGAGGAGCAAAGCTGGAAGAGCACCCCGGGCGGCGGCAGCATGACCAGTGCCGACGTGCTTCCCGCCTACCGCGAGCGCATCCTGTCTGACGTGAAGCTGGCCCGGCCCATGAAAATCGTCATCGACAGCGGCAACGGCATTGCCGGCGCCACGGCGCCTGATATTTTCCGCACGCTCGGCTGTGAGGTGATTGAGCTGTTTTCCGAGGTCGACGGCAACTTCCCCAACCACCACCCCGACCCGAGCAAGCCCGAAAACCTGCGCGACCTGATTGCTGCGCTGCAGGCGAGCGACGCCGAGCTGGGCCTCGCGTTTGATGGCGACGGCGACCGCCTGGGCATCGTCACCCGCAGCGGCGCCAACATTTACCCGGATCGGCAAATGATGCTGTTTGCTGAGGACGTGCTCTCGCGCCTGCCCGGCGCGCCGATCTTGTTCGACGTGAAATGCACCCAGCGCCTGGCGCCGGCCATTGAGGCGGCGGGCGGTGTACCGGTGATGTACAAAACGGGGCACTCGCTCATCAAGGCGCGCATGAAAGAGCTGAATGCTCCGCTCGGCGGTGAGATGAGCGGCCACATCTTCTTCAAGGAACGCTGGTTCGGCTTTGACGACGGCACCTACGCCGGCTGCCGCCTGCTCGAAATTCTGAGCCGCAGCCCGGACGCCGGCGCCGTGCTCGAAGCGCTGCCGACCAGCCATTCGACGCCCGAGCTGAACGTGGCCTGCGAGGAGGGCGAGCCGCACCGCGTCGCCGAGGCGCTGCAACAGTTGGCCGCCGAGGCCTTCCCGGCGCCGGCAAAGCTCACCACCATCGACGGTCTGCGCGTCGATTGGCCAGACGGCTTTGGCCTGATCCGCGCCAGCAACACCACGCCGGTGCTGGTGCTGCGCTTCGAAGGCCAGACGCCCGAAGCGCTGGCGCGCATTGAAGCCGACATGCTGGCGCTGCTGCGCCGCGCCAAGCCAGACGCCCAACTGCAGTCGGCTGCGCATTGAGGCGGTTGAGCAGCGCCATGGAAGCTATCGCGCTCTGGTTGTATTCGCTCCTGATGTGGCTGACGCAGCCACTGCTGCGGCGCAAGCTGCGGCGCCGCGCCCGGGCCGAAGCCGGCTACGGCCGCGCCGTGGCCGAGCGTTTTGGGCACTACGCGCGCGCATTTGACAGCCTGATGCCGCACAGCAGCACCAGCGGGCAAGGCAGCTTTGTGTGGATTCATGCCGTCTCGCTGGGTGAGACGCGCGCCGCCGCCATTCTTGTCGCCGCGCTGCGGGAGCAGTGGCCGGCGATGCGGCTGCTGCTCACGCATGGCACGGCCACCGGGCGCGCCGAGGGCGAGCGTTTGTTGCTGCCCGGCGATGTGCAGGTCTGGCAGCCGTGGGACACGCGCGGCGCAGTTGATCGCTTCCTGCGCCAGTTTCAACCGGCGGTCGGCATCCTGATGGAGACCGAAGTCTGGCCCAACCTCATTGCGGGTTGCCGCGCGCGCGGCGTGCCGCTGGTGTTGGCGAACGCGCGCCTGAGCGAAAAATCGCTTGCCAGCGCGCTGCGCGTTGCCAGCCTGTCGCGCCCGGCGTACCGGAGTTTGGCCGCCGTCTGGGCGCAGACCGATGCCGATGCCGAGCGCCTGCGCCAATTGGGCGCGCCGGTGCAGGCCGTGCTCGGCAACCTCAAGTTCGACGCCGAGCCCGATGCCGCGCAGCTCGAACAGGGCCGGGAATGGCGCGCCAACTGCGCGCGCCCGGTGCTGTTGCTGGCGAGCAGCCGCGAGGGCGAGGAAGCGCTGTGGTTGGAAAATTTTATGAAAAACAGGGCTCTAGCGCTTACTGGTAAAGCGCAAGCAGCTATCAATACAGAAGCGAATGCGGCATCTGGCTCCGTGCAGTGGCTGGTCGTGCCACGCCACCCACAGCGCTTTGACGAGGTGGTTGCGCTGCTCAGCAACGCCGGGCTGCGCGTCGCGCGGCGCAGCCAGTGGGCGCAGCCGCCGCAGGACGCCGATGTGTGGCTGGGCGACACCCTGGGCGAAATGGCGCTGTACTACGGCCTGGCCGATGTGGCGCTGCTGGGCGGCAGCTTTGCTCCGCTGGGCGGACAAAACCTGATCGAAGCCGCAGCCTGTGGCTGCCCCGTGGTGATGGGCCCGCACACCTTCAACTTTGCCGAGGTGGCCGAGCAGGCCTGCAGCGCCGGCGCCGCCGTGCGCGTGGCAGATATGGCAGAAGGCATGCGGGCCGCGCGCGCATGGGCGAGCGATGGCAACCGGCGCGCTCTTGCCCGCACGCAGGCCGAGGCATTCGCCAGTGCCCATCGCGGCGGGGCGGCGCGCACCGCGGCCGCGCTCAAAGCCTTGTTGGCTGCGCGCGCATCGCGTCCGGCGTAGGCTGGCGAGCGTCGTAGTCACGAAAGGGGCCGCATGCAAACCTGGTTTTCACAATCCCTTGGCGATGGGTTGATGGCCTTTGAGCCCAAGGATGCCCTGCGCGAGCAGTTCGAGCGGCAATACCCGCAGGCTGAGCGCCCGGTCGAGGCGGCGGTTTTCACGCGGCACGAGCTCGAAGGGCGGCTGCAATGCGAGGTCATCGCGTACTTCTCACCTGCTGCGCAGGCGCTGGCACGCAGCGTGGGCGCCCGGCCGTGCGAGCGCCCCTCTACGCAGGACCTCGACCTGCTGGCGGGGGATGGCGCCTCTTGGACGGCGCTGTTTCCCGATGGTGCCTGAGCTGCGAAGCCAGTCGGTGGGCCAGGTCTTTCTCGCCTTCCTGCGCCTGGGCCTGAGCGCCTTCGGCGGGCCGGTGGCGCACCTGGCGTATTTCCGCACCGAGTTTGTCGGGCGTCGGCGCTGGCTGTCCGATGCGCGCTACTCGGAACTCGTCGCCTTGTGCCAGTTCCTCCCGGGGCCGGCGAGCAGCCAGGTGGGCATGGCGGTCGGCATGGAGCGCGCCGGAGCACGCGGCGCCTTGGCCGCCTGGCTCGGCTTTACGCTGCCTTCGGCCATTGCTCTGGTGCTGTTCGCGCAGCTGTTGGCGCGTTACCCCGGCTTGTCGCAATCCGGCGCGCTGCACGGGTTCAAGCTCGCCGCGGTGGCCGTCGTGGCGCAGGCGGTGTGGGGTATGGCAGGCAGCCTGTGCCCCGACCGCCAGCGCGCCGCCCTGGCGGTGCTGGCCGCTTCTCTGACGCTGCTGGTGCCAACGGCCTTTGCACAGGTGCTGGTGCTATTGCTGTGCGGCCTGGTTGGGCGCTGGCTGCTGGCGCCCACGCTCGCTGCGCCGGCCGCGCCCACTGCGCATCCCGCCGCAGCGGCGGTGGCGGGCGTTCAACGCAGCCGCCGGCTCTGGGCCTGGTTTGCACTGCTGACCTTTGCAGTGCCGCTGGCGCTGCTGCCGTGGTGGGCGGCCGCGAGCGGCGATCAGGTGGCGCAAGTGGTCAGCGGCGTGTACCGCGCTGGCGCCTTGGTATTTGGCGGCGGGCATGTCGTGCTGCCCTTGTTGGAGGCCAGCGTCGTGCCGGCCGGCTTGCTGACGCAGGCCGATTTCCTCGCGGGCTACGGCGCGGCGCAAGCGGTGCCGGGTCCGCTGTTCAGCATCGCGGCCTACCTGGGTGCGTTTCTGCCGGGCGCGCTGCATGGCGCTGCCGGCGCCGCGCTGCTGATGTGCGCCATCTTCCTGCCGGGGTTTCTGATACTGGCCGCCGCGCTGCCGTTCTGGAATGTGCTGCGCGAACGCCAGGGTTTGCAGCTTGCGCTGGCGGGCGTCAATGCGGGCGTGGTGGGCTTGCTGCTGGCCGCCCTGTACGACCCGGTGTGGACCGGCGCGGTGCGCCAGCACAGCGATGTCGCGGTGGTCCTGGTTGCGTGGGCGCTGCTGGCGCTGGCGCGCTGGTCGCCGGTGCTGGTGGTGAGCCTGAGCGCGCTGGCGGGCTGGGCCATGGCCCTGATGTAGCGCCTGCAGCCGTCAGCGGTTTAACAATATGGACGAAAAGGATGGCCTGCGCTTTCCCCGGTTGGGTGCAGTGCTATCGACGCAGTAGCAAAATTGCCGGCGAATTCACGGAAGCCTCCCCATGACCCATTTGCGTACCCGCGCCGTCCACGCCGGCCAGCATCCCGACCCCGCCAGCGGCGCCATTGCCATGCCGATCACGCAGAGCACTGCCTTTGCCTATGGCAGCTTGGAGCGCGGTGCGGCCATTTTTGCCGGAGAAGCCGAAGGCTACCGCTATGGCCGCTACGGCAATCCCACGGTGGCCGCACTCGAAGACAAGATGGCCGACCTTGAAGGCGCTGAGGCTGCTGTGGCGTTTGCCAGCGGCACCGCGGCCACGGCAGCCACGGCGCTGGCGCTGCTGAAACCAGAAGACGAACTGGTGTTTCTGGGCCCCTTGTACGGCGGCACCGAAGGCCTGCTGCGGTCCCTGGGCGAGCGCTGGGGCCTGAAGGTGACCGACGCCACGGGCACGGGGCTGGCGGCGGCGCTCAGCCCGGCCACCCGCATGGTGTGGGTGGAGCCGCTGACCAACCCGAGCCTGCAGATGCACGACCTGGCGGCCGTTGCCGCCACGGCCCGCGCCCACGGTGCCATCACGGTGGCCGACAACACTTTTTGCACGCCATGCCTCACGCGCCCGCTGGCGCACGGTATCGACCTGGTGGTGCACTCCATGACCAAGTACCTGGGCGGCCACGGCGACGCCACAGGGGGGCTGGTGGCGGGGAAGGCAGAGCAGATCGCCCAGATTCGCAAGACCGGTCTCGGCCATATCGGCGCCAGCCTGGCGGCGCAAGAGGCGTTTTTGTTTCTGCGTGGCATCAAGACGCTGCCGCTGCGCATGGCGGCGCACTGCGAGGGTGCGCTGGCGGTGGCGCGCTTTCTGGCCAGTCACCCAGCCGTGCACAGCGTGCACTACCCGGGCTTACCCCGCCACCCGCAACACGCTCTGGCGCTGCGCCAGATGGAGGGCGGCTTTGGCGGCATGGTGACGTTTGAGTTGGTGCGCCAGGAACGCGCTGCTGCTGCTGCGGTACTCGATGCGCTCCAACTGTTTGCCCAGGCGGTGTCGCTGGGCGACGTGGACAGTCTGGCCTGCCACCCGGCGAGCACCACGCACAGTTTTGTCTCGCCCGAGGCAAGGGCTGTAGGCGGCGTCACCGAAGGCATGGTCCGGCTGAGCGTGGGCATCGAGCACCCGGACGACTTGATAGCCGACCTGGACCGCGCGCTGGCCAGCCTGCGCGCGTAACCGCACGTAGCCTTCAAAGCCCCTACTGGCAAGCCGATCTGCGCGCAGGCGTAGGCTGTTGCAGCACCGGGGTGAAGCACAAGGTGCCCGCTTCACTTTTGCCATGGCAGGTCGAGGAACCCCATGGCCGGGCAAGGCGCCGCTTTTGACGGAGGAGAAAGCCGTGAGCGATACCCCCAACCCCTTGCAGGGCGATGATTTTGCGGCGGGCGTAGCGATTGATCGCATTGTCGAAGGTGCCATGCTGCTGGGCCACGCCCACGGCGAAGCGCTGCTGCTGTCGCGCCACGGCGGTGAGCTGTTTGCGGTCGGCGCCACTTGCACGCACTACGGCGGCCCGTTGGCTGAGGGCTTGGTGGTAGGTGACACCGTACGCTGTCCCTGGCACCACGCGGCTTTCAGTTTGCGCACCGGTGAGGTGCTGCGCGCGCCAGGGCTGGGCGGCGTGGGGTGTTGGCAAGTGGAGCAGCGCGGCGGCAAGGCCTACGTCACCGGCAAACGCATGGCGAGCCCTGCGCCCAGCCGCGAAAAAAAGGGTGCGCTCGAATCCATCGTCATTGTGGGCGGCGGTACGGCGGGCCAGGCCGCTGCCGAGACGCTGCGGCGCGAAGGCTACGCCGGGCCGGTAACGCTGCTCAGCAGCGACACGCACCTGCCGTGCGACCGGCCCAACCTGTCAAAAAACTTTCTGGCTGGAACCGCTTCCGCCGAATGGTTGCCGCTGCGGCCGGCGGAGTTCTATCAGGAGCAGAACATCACCGTGCGCCTGGCCACGCAGGTGGTGGGCATCGACCCGGTCCAGCGCCAGCTGCAACTGGCCGATGGCAGCCACCTCACGTATGGCGCGCTGCTGCTGGCCACAGGTGCCGAGCCGGTGCGGCTGGACATTCCGGGCGCGCAGTTGCCGCATGTGCACCTGCTGCGCACGCAGGCCGATGGAGAAGCACTCGCCAAGGCGGCCGAAGGCGCCAGGCGTGCCGTGGTGATTGGCGCCAGCTTCATTGGCCTGGAGGTCACGGCGTCGCTGCGTGCCCGTGGCATCGAGGTGCATGTGGTGGGACGCGAGAAGGTGTTGATGGAAAAGGTGCTCGGACCCCAGGTGGGCGCCTACCTTAAAACTTTGCATGAGCGCAACGGCGTGGTGTTTCATCTTGGATCGGACCCTGCCCGCATCGATGCCCAAGAGGTCACCTTGGCCAATGGTGAAAAACTCCCCGCCGACCTCGTGGTGGTCGGCATTGGCGTGCGGCCGGCGCTGCAACTGGCCGAACAGGCCGGGCTGGCGATGGACCGCGGTGTCGCGGTCGATGCGTTTTTGCAAACCAGCGTGCCCGGCATTTACGCAGCGGGCGATATTGCGCGCTGGCCGGATCCGGCCAGCGGCGAGCGCCTCCGCGTGGAGCACTGGGTCGTGGCTGGCCGCCAGGGCCAGACCGCTGCGCGCAATCTGCTGGGCCAGCGCGAGCGCTTTGATGCCGTGCCCTTCTTCTGGACTGAGCAGTATGACTTCGCTCTGGCCTATGTCGGCCACGCCGAGGGCTGGGACGAAGCGGTGGTCGACGGCGACCTGGCGCAGCAGGACTGCCGCATCACCTACCGGCGCAGTGGCAAGGCCCTGGCCGTGGCCGTGGTGCACCGCGATCTGGACGGTCTGCACGCTGAAGTCGAGATGGAGCGCGCCATGGCCCGCCAAGGTGGTGCGGCAAGCGCCACGCTGTAAATCACGCCATGAAACCCCCGGTGCCCGCCAGCCATGTGCTGCTCAAGCGCGCCTATGACCCCCCGGCGCCAGAAGACGGCGCACGCATCCTGATCGACCGCCTGTGGCCACGCGGCATCACCAAGGACGCGCTGGCGCTCGACCAATGGGCCAAAGAGCTCGCGCCCAGTACCGAGCTGCGCCAATGGTTTGGCCACGAGCCGGCGCGCTGGGCCGAGTTTCAAAAGCGCTACGCGAACGAGCTGGAAAACCACGCAGAGGCGCTTGACGCCTTGCGTGAACGGGCGCGCACCGGCACCGTCACGCTGGTCTATGGCGCACACGACGAGGCCCACAACAATGCGGTGGTGGTGCGCGCCTTGTTGCTGGCGCCGGGCAACGCGGCCCGCCAGTGAGAACCGCAATCACCGTTTCAGGAGCACCTTGTGCAGCAGCGCATTGACTACAAAAAAGCCGCTCCGGCCGCGTTTCAGGCGATGCTGGGGCTGGAGAACTATGTGCGCCAGTCGGGCCTGGAGCACAGCCTGCTGGAGCTGGTAAAGACGCGCGTGTCGCAAGTTAACGGCTGCGCCTACTGCCTCGACATGCACAGCAAGGACGCGCGCGCCGCCGGCGAGACCGAGCAGCGCCTGTATCTGCTGCCTGCCTGGCGTGAAACGAGCTTTTATTCCGAACGCGAACGCGCCGCCTTGGCCTGGGCCGAAGCGGTGACGCAGCTCGGCCCGCACGGCCTTCCCGACGCGGTCTACGACGAGGCACGCCGCCAGTTTGATGAAAAAGCGCTGGTGGATTTGACGCTGGCTGTCATTGCCATCAACGGCTGGAACCGCCTGGCGATCCCTTTCCGTTCCGAGGCGGGGAGCTACCAGCCACCCAAGGCGTGACCTGTTTCAGCTTTGAAAGGTGCTTTCCATGAACGAATCTCTCTACCCCCACGCCGGCGCTGACATTGCGCACAAACGCCGGGAACTTGCGCCCGAACCGCTGAGCGCGTTCAAGGCGTTCAGCGCGGCTGTCTTCGCCGATGGCGCCTTGGACGGCAAGACCAAGCAATTGATTGCGGTGGCGCTGGCCCATGTCACGCAGTGCCCGTATTGCATACGCGGCCACACGCAGGCGGCACTCAAGGCCGGCGCAACAGAAGCCCAGTTGATGGAAGCGATCTGGGTGTCGGCCGAAATGCGCGCCGGCGCTGCGTATGCGCATTCCGCATTGGCGATCGACACGATGCTGCACGCCCACCCACCAGGCGGTGTCACCGCTTAAAGAGAAGCGCGAGGCGGCGGAATGCTATTTTAAAGATAGCTGCAAGCGCTTTCTGGTATTGCCTTAGGGGCTGTTTTTTATCAATAAATCGTTGATTCGGCGGATGTCGTCAAGCGTCAGAGTGCCTGCCGCCTGGCGCAGCTTGAGCGTGCCCAGTAATACGTTGTAGCGCGCCTGGGCCAGATCGCGCTGGGTCTGAAAGAGCTGGCTCTGGGCGTTCAGTACGTCGATGTTGATACGTACCCCCACCTGGTAGCCAAGCTGGTTGGCTTCCAGCGCGCTTTTGCTCGAGCGCTCGGCAGCTTCCAGCGCCTCGACCTGGCCGCGACCCGATTCGAGGCCGAAGTAGGCAGCGCGTGTGGTCTGGGCGATGGCGCGGCGCGCGGTTTCCAGATCGGCACGGGCTTTTTCTTCCAGCGCCAGGGTTTCACGCACGCGGTTCTGCACGGCGAAACCGGCAAACAGCGGCAGGTTCAAGGCCACGCCGACGCTGGCGTTGTTGGTGCGCGAATTCATGTTGGGCGCTGTCACCGTGCCGCGCGGATAGTGGGCAACGCTGTAGCCGGCCTGCAGGTCCACCGTGGGCAGGTGACCGGTTTCTGCCTTTTTGGTTTCGAGCTCGGCGACGTCCAGGGCGATCGCAGCGGCGCGTACCTGCGGCTGCTCGGTTTGCGCCGTCTGCACCCAGCCAATCACGTCTTCTGGCGTGGGTTCTGGCAGGCGCGCCGGCAACTGCAAGGGCAGCGGCTCGGCATTGGGCTGGCCCGTAATCTGCGCCAGCGCCAGGCGTTTGACGCGCAAATCGTTCTCGGCCGCAATTTCCTGCGCACGCACCAGGTCGAAGCGCGCCTGCGCTTCGCGCGAATCGGTGATGGTCGAGGTGCCGACTTCAAAATTGCGTTTGGCAAATGCCAGCTGTTCGCCCACCGCCGACTTCTGCGCGCGCACCGAGGCCAGCGTGTCCTCTGCGGCCAGCACATCGAAATAGGCCTGGCTCACGCGCACCAGCAAATCCTGCGTTGCGCCGTCGAGTTGCACCCGGGCCAGGTCGACACCGCGCTTGCTCTGCGCATAGGCGATGCTGTTGGCCGGCCGATACAGTGGCTGGGAGGCGCTGATGGCCAGGTTCTGCGTGACGGGGTGGGCACTTACCGGCGGGCGGGTGACGTGCGTATCGGCAACCGACCACCCGGCAGACAGCCCCGCGCTGGGCAACAGGCCGGCGCGCGCCTGCCCGGACCGCCCTTCGGCCGCGTCGAGTTGCGCACGTGCAGCCTGCCAGCCCGAATCGATGGCACTGGCGGCCTGCACCAGCTCCAGCAGGCTTTGCGCCTGTGCGGGTGCAGCAAATGCGGCTGCCAGGGCCAAAGACAGGGCGACAAACCGAGGTGCGCGCATGGAGAGCTTTCGGGGGCGGAAGAAAAACAGAGAAAGGGGTGGCGTCAGTAACGGGGAACGGCTGGATCGCACTCGGCGGACCAGGCGTCTATGCCGCCTGCAATATTGGCCACGCGGGCAAAGCCGTGGCGCTCGAGAAACATCGCGACGTTGAAACTGCGTGCGCCGTGGTGGCACAGGCAAGCCACGGGATGGTCCGGGTCCAGCGCCGCGAGTTGCGCCGGCACGCTGGACATGGGAATGGCGCGCAGTTCGAAACCGGCGGCTTGCACGCTGGCGAGTGCCACCTCCCAGGGCTCGCGCACATCCAGCACCAGCGGCAGGGCGTCAGCAGGTTCGGCAGCGAACCAGGCAGCAAGGGCAGCGGGGCGAACCTGATCGACCATCGCCGTACTTAGAAACGAAAGCCCGTAGGCTCGGGGAAATTGACCAGACGGGGTGCCACGGTGTCCCAGGGCTGGGTGGTGTCGAAGCGATCGCCGTTGCGACGCACCAGGGTTGCGCGCATCATGGGGTCGTCGCCGACGATGGCGGCAAAGCGCCCGCCGTCGCGCAGCAGCCCGAGCAGTTCCTGCGGCACGGAGGCCACTGAGCCGCTGAGCAAAATCACATCAAACGGGCCGTCGGGCACGGCGTCGAGAGCGCCGTCGGCCACGCGCACCACGGCGTTGTGCACGCCGGCGCGCTGCAGGTTGCCCTGCGCCATGGCGGCCAGATCCGGGTCGATTTCCAGGCTGACCACCTGGTCGGCCACCTGCGCCAGCAGCGCGGCCATGAAGCCCGAGCCTGCGCCGATTTCCAGCACGCGGTCCTTGCGGGTAACGGCGAGGTCTTGCAGCAGGCGCGCTTCGACTTTGGGCGAGAGCATGCATTCGCCTTTGCGCATCGCATCTTCTGGGTTGCCACGCAATGGGATTTCGATATCCATGAAGGCCAGACTGCGGTAGGCAGGCGGCGCGAAGTCCTCACGGCGCACGCGCCCGAGCACGTCCAAGGTCTGCCCATCGAACACGTTCCAAGGGCGAATCTGTTGCTCGATCATGTTGAAGCGAGCAAGCTCCATCGGCGCATGCGGATGGGTGGCAGGGTTGAGCGGCAGGTTCATGGCGTGGACTCCGACAAAAAGAGGGACGGGTGCTTCAGGGCAAACCCTTGATTTTAGGCGCAGGGCTTGGCTCGCCGCGCCGCATCAGGCCGCGCAGCCAGTGTGAGAGATCGTCCATGTAGCAGTAGACGACCGGTACCACTACGAGTGTGAGCAACGACGAGGTGATGACACCACCGATGACGGCCTGCCCCATGGGCGCGCGCTGCTCCGAGCCTTCGCTGACGGCGAACGCGAGGGGGACCATGCCAAAAATCATCGCCAGCGTGGTCATCAGTATCGGCCGCAGCCGCACCCGGGCCGCCAGCAGCAGCGCCTCGGACCGCGGCAGGCCGGGGATGGCGGTGCCGTGCTCATCCACCTGGTCTTCGCGCGAGCGGATCGCAAAATCCACCAGCAAGATTGCGTTCTTGGTCACCAGCCCCATCAGCATCACCACGCCAATGACTGAAAACATCGAGAGCGCCGAGCCAAAGGTAAGGAGGGCCAGCACCACGCCGATCAGCGTCAGGGGCAGCGCTGTCATCAGCGCCAGCGGCTGCAGGAAGCTCTTGAACTGGCTCGCCAGGATCATGTAGATGAACACGATCGCCAGCATGAGCGCCGACAGCGCATAGCCAAAGGCCTCGTCCATGTTCTTGGTAGAGCCGCCAAACTCGTAGCGGTAGCCGGGCGGGAAAGAGACTTCTTCCAGCACCTTGCGGATGTCGGCCGAGATCTCGCCGGTAGAGCGGTGGTCGGCGTTGCCACTGATGGCGACCTCGCGCGTCATGTCGCGGCGGTTGATCTGGTTCGGGCCGGTGGATTCGCGCACCTGCGCCACCTGGCCCAGGCGCACGATGCGCGTGCCGCCATCGGCTGCGGGCAAGGCAAACGGCAGGTTCTCCAACTGGGCCGGCGTCGCCCGGTCCTCTGGCGCCAGGCGCACCTTGACGTCGTAGGTTTCGTCGTTCGGCGCCCGCCAGTTGCCCACCGTCTGGCCGGCAATCAGCGTGCGCAGGCTGCTGGCCATAGGCCCGACCGAAAGGCCAAGGTCAGACGCTGCGTCGCGGCGCAGTTCCACGGCGATCACCGGCTTGTCGGCCTTGAGGCTGGAGTCGAGGTCCACCAGGCCGCGCACGTTTGCCAGCTTGGCCGTCACCTGGCGTGTCAGGCGCTCAAGCTCCTGCAAGTCCTGGCCCTTGAGCGAGAACTCGATCTGCTTTTGCCCGCCCACCGGGTCGAGCAGGCCGACGTGGGTCACGGTAATGCCGGCGATCTGGCGCAGGCGCTCGCGCAGCAGGCCCGAGATCAGAGCCACATCGCGTGTGCGGTCCTTGCGGTCGGTCAGGCGCACATAAATGCTGGCGTAAATCTTGCCCTGTGCGCCACCCGTATTGATCGTGGCGAGGGTGTAGCGCACTTCCGGGAACTCGCGCACCACCGCTTCCACCTGACGCGCCTTGGCTTCGGTCGCTTCGAGCGAAGATCCAACCGGGGTGTAGAAGTTGATCGTGGTTTCGGAAAAGTCTGCGCTGGGCACAAATTCGGTGCCCAGCAGCGGCACCATGAAAATGCTCAGCACGAAGATGCCCAGTGCCAGCCCCAGGGTCTTGAGTTTGTGCACCAGCGACCAGGCCAGGATTTTCTGATAGCCCTGCGCCAGGCGCTCGGTGGCGTCGTCGAACCAGCCCGTCACGCGGCCAATGCTCTTGTCGTACCAGTTGCGGTCTTGCGCGCGCTTGCCGTGCGCGTGGATGCTTGGGTCTTCCCAGACGGAAGACAGCATGGGGTCGAGCGTGAAACTGACGAACATCGAAATCAACACCGCCGCGACGATGGTGATGCCGAACTCGTGGAAGAACTTGCCGATGATGCCGCCCATGAAAC
>JAUCDU010000032.1:0-13528 GCA_034674825.1 Giesbergeria sp. | reverse complement strand
CCGCGGTCGGTGTTTCTCTAGAATGGAAACCTCTTAGGCGGTACTCGCACACCCGGCGCGCCGGATGCACACTTCGCCGCGGAGCACGCAAGCGCTGCGAAGCCCGCCATTATACAAAGCTTGTGCGGTTTGGAATGTTGTTTTGCCCACGCTACCTGTTGCGCATCACACTTTGAGGCGCTGGCGCAACGCGCGCACGGCACTCTCTGGGGTGGTGAGCACGGGCAGCCCCAGCGCCTCGCGTACCGCCGGCGCCGCGCGCGCCATGCTGAACTGGGCCAGAGCGATCACGCTGCAAGCGGCTGCCGCGAGTTCCCGCGCCGCGTCCACCACCAGCGCATCGTGCGCTGCCAGGTCGCCGCGGTTGAGTGCCTCCATGGCGCCCTGGGCCAGGGCGCAACGCACATCAACCTGCGCCGGGAATTCCGCAGGCATGCTTGAGAGCGTGGGCGCGAACGAGGCGATGAGCCCGACACGCCCGCCGTGCGCCACGGCCTCCTGCACCATGGCCTCGTTGGGCTTGAGCACCGGCATGCCCGCATGCAGGCGCGCTACGGCCTCGATGCACGGGCCGAAGGCGGAGCAGGTAAACAGAATCGCCTGCGCTCCGGTGCTCACCGCATAGTCGGCAAGCACCTCAAAGCGCCGATGCATCGCCGCGTCCAAGCCGTTGCCTTGCTGCGCCAGGTCGGCCGAGAGGCTGTCGTCCAGCAAATTCATGCGCTGCGCGTCGGGCCAGGCCCGCGCCAGCTCTTCGTTAATGGGCACGACGGAGTGCGCCAATGCGTGGATGAGCGCAATGCGTGTCATGCAGAGCGCGCCACTGGTTTAGGGCTAGGCTTGTACCGGCGCCGCTGCAGCGCAACCACGCCCAGGAGCAGCGCAATGGCCGGAAGGAACATCCACTCCTTGTCCGGCCGGTCGGTCATGACCTCTGCGGACACGATGCGGTAGCCTTGCTCGATCCCCAGTTTGTCGCTGACGCTGCCAAACTTCACCTTGGTGATCAAGAGTTCATTGCCTTGGGCAATCGTGCTGACGCCAGCGTTTGCAAGGCGTTCACGCACCGTGCCGGCGGCCCCAAGCGGCAGCAGCACGCCTTTGCGAATGTCGTCGCCGTTGAGGTTGGTGCCCTCTATCCACATGCGCTTGCTGGTGTTGGGCGGCGCTTCTTCAATCAGCTGACCCATCTGCGCGGCCGGCACTTCCTGGTACGGCGGGTAGACCATGTCCCACCAGAAGCCGGGACGGAACAGGGTGAACGTGATCAGCAACAGCGCCACACTTTCCCACCACCGACTACGCACCACAAAGTAGCCCTGCGTCGCGGCAGCAAACACCAGCATGGCGACCACGGCGCTGAGCACCGTAAGCAGGAAGTGAATCGGCCCGGTAATGCCAATCATCAGCAATTGGGTGTTGAAGATGAACAGAAACGGCAGGATGGCTGTGCGCATGCTGTAGCCGAACGCAGTAATGCCAGTTTTTATGGGGTCGGTGCGGGCAATGGCCGCTGCTGCAAACGACGCCAGGCCAACGGGCGGTGTCACATCCGCCATCAAGCCGAAATAAAACACGAACAAGTGCACCGCAATGAGCGGCACGATCAGGCCGTTCTGCGCGCCCAGCTCGACCACCACCGGCGCCATCAAGGTGGAGACCACGATGTAGTTCGCCGTCGTCGGCAGGCCCATGCCCAGAATCAGGCTGATGATGGCCACGAGGAACAGCATCAGCATCAGGTTGCCGCCCGAGAGCAATTCGACGATTTCCGTCATCACGAGACCAATGCCGGTGAGCGATACGGTGCCGACGATGATGCCGGCCGCTGCGGTCGCAACGCCAATGCCAATCATGTTGCGCGCACCTGCAGCCATGCCGTCGATCAGGTCGAGTGCGCCCAGCTTGGTTGCGGCAACGATCCCGCCTGTGCCACGAAACAGCGCCTGAAGGGGTTTTTGCGTCAGCATGACGAAGATGATGAACATCGTGGCCCAGAACGCCGAGAGGCCGGGGGAGAGCTGTTCGACCATCAGGCACCAGATGAGCACCACCACCGCCAGCAGGTAATGCAGGCCGGATTTGACGGTCGGCGCCGTTTCCGGCAACTCGAACACCGGCGCTTCCGGGTCGTCCAGCGGCAGTTCGGGCTGGCGCGAGCCAAACCACACCAGCGCTACATAAGCAGTGAGCAGGCCTGTGCCAATGATCCAGATGGCTGCGTCACCAGCCACCACCTTGATCCAGCCCACACCCCAGTAGACCGCGCCGCAAAGCACGAAAAACCCGGAGATGGTCAGAGCCAGCGACATCAAACGCGAGCCCCCCGTAGCTGTGCCGCGCCGGGGCAGGCCCACCATGTTGGCCTTGAGGGCCTCGAGGTGCACGATGTACAGCAGCGCGATGTACGAGATGATGGCCGGCAAGAAGGCGTGCTTCATCACCTCGATGTAGGGAATGCCCACATACTCGACCATCAGGAAGGCGGCGGCGCCCATGACCGGCGGCATCAGTTGCCCGTTGACCGAACTGGACACTTCCACGGCGCCCGCCTGGTCAGGCCGGTAGCCGACCCGCTTCATCAAGGGGATGGTGAAGGTACCGGTGGTCACTACGTTGGCAATCGACGAACCCGAAATAATGCCGGTGGCGGCGGACGACAGCACAGCCGCCTTCGCCGGCCCGCCGCGCATATGCCCCAGCAGGGCAAACGCCGACTTGATGAAATAGTTGCCAGCGCCGGCCTTGTCAAGCAGCGATCCAAACAACACAAAAAGGAAAATAAAACCGCTCGACACACCCAGGGCGACACCGAACACACCTTCGGTCGTGAGCCACTGGTGGCTCATGGTGCGGTTGAGCGACAAGCCACGGTGGGCGATCATGTCGGGCATGTAGCGCCCGCCAAACGTGTAGGTCAGGAAGACCAGCGCCACGATCACCATGGGAAGGCCCAGCACCCTGCGCGTGGCCTCAAGCAGCAACACCATGCCGACCACGGCGGTGTAGATGTCCATGTCGGTAGGGTTGCCGGGCCGGGTCGCAATGTCACGATAAAACAGGAACAGATACGCAGCGCAGAACGCGCCCACCAACGCCATGACCCAATCGCTCAATGGCACGCGTTCACGCGGCGATCGCTTGAACGCCGGGTACGACAAAAAGGCCAGGAACACCGCAAAGGCCAAGTGAATCGAGCGGCTCTCGGTGTCGTTGAATACGAAGACGCCGAATGTGAACGGCAAGGGTGAGGCGATCCACAACTGGAACAATGACCACGCGAGCGCGACACACAAGAGAAATAGGCCGACCGCAGGCCCAGGCGAGCGCCCGCCAAGATCGTTGTCGGCGACGAGCTGCTTCACATCGACGGCGGGAGCATCAGGAGTATCTTTGGCGGGGGTCATGCGTATCCTCGCAGTGCATGGTTGAAACAAAAAAGCCCTGACAGATCAGAGCTTTTTTGCGGCGAATGCCGACGTTACCAAAACCGGGCGGATTTACATCCAGCCCTTTTCCTTGTAGTACTTGACAGCACCGGGATGCAGTGGCGCGCTCAGACCATTTTTGATCATCTGCTTGGGGTCCAGGTGTGCAAGAGCAGGATGCAGCTTCTTGAAATCATCGAAGTTCTCAAACACAACCTTGACGAGCTCATAGACGACGTTGTCAGGCACCTTGCTGGACGTGACCAGCGTGGCAAGCACGCCATAGGTCGGGGTCGGCTTCGGGTTTCCAGCGTACACAGCCGGGATCTCAACCTTGGCGTAGTAAGGCGCCGTGGCCACCAACTTGTCCACGGCCGGGCCGGTCACCGGCACCAGCTGCGCGCCGCAGGTGGTGGTCGGATCCTGAATGTTGGCCGACGGGTGGCCAACGCCGTAGAGGAAGGCATCAATCTTGTTGTCGCACAGCGCCGCGCCGTGTTCGTCGGCCTTGAGTTCGGACACCAGGCCGAAGTCGGAGTTCTTCCATCCAAGGGCCGCAATCAGTTCCTCAGCCGCAGCGCGGGTGCCGGAACCGGGGTTGCCGATGTTGAAACGCTTGCCCTTCAAGTCTTCAATGGACTTGATGTTGGCTTCTTTGCGCGCCAGGATGGTGATGGGCTCCGGGTGCAGTGAGAACACCGAGCGCAGCTCCTTGTACGGGCCGTCCTTCTCGAACTGCTTGAGACCTTTCTCAGCGTTGTATTGCACATCGGACTGCGCGACGCCGAAATCGAGCTCGCCAGCACGGATCGTGTTGACGTTGAACACCGAGCCGCCAGTCGATTCGACCGAGCAGCGAATGCCGTGCTTGGCCCGGTCCTTGTTCATCAGCCGGCAGATAGCGCCGCCCGCAGCGTAATAAACGCCGGTAACGCCGCCAGTACCAATTGTCACAAACTTTTGCTGTGCCATGGCCCCTGGCGCCATCATGGAAGCGGCAAGGCCCACAGTTGCAGCCAACAGGCCCAAGGAAAATTTTGTCTTCATCTTCAGTTCTCCTTCAAAAAAATGGATCTGGCGCGCTCAAGGCAGCGACGCCGCGATGGCGTCGGCAAGGAGGTCCACCACCTGCGCCAACTCTTCATCGCTCGCCACAAAGGGTGGCGCCAGCAATATGTGATCACCATCGCACCCATTGACCGTTCCGCCCATGGGGTAAACCATCAATCCGCGCAACATGGCCTGTTTCTTCACTTGTGCGTGCAAGCGCAAACCCGGGTCAAAAGGCGCTTTCGAGTCCCGGTCGCGCACCAATTCCACGCCCCAGAAAAAGCCGCGTCCCCGGATGTCACCGACGTTCGGGTGCGCGCCCAGCGCTTGCTGCAACAAATCACCAAAAAGGACGCCGGCGCTGGCTACGCGCTCAACCAGTCCCTCGCGCTCGATGACTTGCTGTACCGCCAACGCGGCAGCACACGCCACGGGGTGGCCCAAATAGGTGTGGCCGTGTTGGAAGAACCCGCTGCCCTGCCCAATGGCGTCCACGATGCGCCCTTGCGCCAGCACGGCGCCAATCGGCTGGTAGCCGCCGCCCAAGCCCTTCGCGATGGCCTGGATATCTGGCACCACGCCTTCCTGGCTACAGGCATGCAAGCTGCCCGTGCGCCCCATGCCGCACATGACTTCGTCGAGTATCAGCAGCACCCCATGGCGATCACAGACCTCGCGCACGGCGCGAAAATAGCCCGGAACCGGCACCAACACCCCGGCGGTAGCGCCGCCGACTGTCTCTGCCACAAAGGCGATGACGCTCTTGGGCCCCAGCCGCACGATGGCCTCTTCAAGCTCTTGCGCCAGTCGAAGGCCATATTGTTCGGGCGACTCGTCGCTGCGCTGCTCCCGGTAGGGGTAGCAAGGCGACACATGTGTGGCCTCCACCAGCAGCGGCGCAAAGGGCGCCCTGCGCCACGCGTTGCCCCCCACCGCCAGCGCGCCAAGGGTATTGCCGTGGTAGCTCTGGCGGCGTGCGATGAAATGGCGGCGCTCGGGCTCCCCGGTCTCCACAAAGTACTGGCGCGCAAGCTTCATGGCTGCTTCCATTGCCTCCGATCCGCCACTCACGAAATAAGCATGGCTCATGCCGTCTGGCGCGGTTCGAATCAATTGGTCTGCCAAGGCCTCAGCCACTTCGGTGGTAAAAAAACTGGTGTGGGCATAGGCGAGCTGGTCAATCTGGCGGTGCATGGCTCCCAGCACCTCCGGATGGCCATGGCCCAGACAAGAAACCGCCGCACCGCCACAGGCGTCCAGATAGCGCCGCCCCTGTGCATCGACGAGGTACATGCCTTGGCCGGACACCGCTCGCGGCGGCAGGGCGTGCAGGTGACGATGGAACACATGGGTGGCAGCAGCAGGTGTGTTGGTCGGCATGCGAACGAGTCTAGGCCGTGATGGCATTCGCTGCTATACCAATTCATAGCAACCCCATAACCAGATCTCATACGGCTACCCAAGCGACCGCAGCGCGGCACCGTCCATAAGATTGGAGCATGGTGCGCGCGCGGATTGGCATTCGACGTCCGCCCCCTTGCCCTCTAGCATGGGCGCATGAATCAAACAGCTGCACCACGCTCGGTCGTCGTTCTGGGGGCCGGCATCGTTGGCCTTGCCAGCGCATGGGAACTGGCGCAACAAGGCTACGAGGTGACGGTCGTGGACCGCGCCACAAGTGGTGCAGGCGTCAGCCGCGCCAACGGCGCGCAGTTGAGCTACTCCTATGTACAGCCGCTGGCCGACGCCTCGATATGGCGACAATTGCCCAAACTTCTGCTGGCCAGCGATTCCCCGCTCAAACTGCGCATTCAGGCCGACCCGGCGCAATGGGCGTGGGGCTTGCAGTTCCTGGCCGCCTGCCGCGACGACAGGTCGCGCCGCACCACCGAGGCGTTGCTGGCCCTTGCGGCGCAAAGCCGGGCCGGTTTCGACACCATGATGGAACAGACGCGCATGGCGTGCGACTTTTCTGCCACCGGGAAGCTGGTGCTTTACGGGGATGAGACGTCGTTTGCTGGCGCCCAGCGCCAGATGTTGTTGCAACGAGCGCTCGGCACCGTCCAGCAGGCAGTCGATGCAGCGCAGTGTGTGGCAATTGAACCGGCGCTCAAGCATCAGGCGCCGCAGATTGCCGGGGCCATCTACACCCCGAGTGAGTGCGCAGCCGATTGCTTCAAGGTCTGCGAGGGGCTGGAAGTAGCGCTGCGAGCGCTGGGGGTGCGCTTTCTGCTGGGCACCGAAGTGACCGGGCTGGTGCGCGATGGCGCAAATCTACGCGCAGCGCAAAGCAGCGCTGGCGACATCGAGGCCGACGCCTTCGTGCTGGCCATGGCGAGCGGTTCGGTTCCGCTGGCGCGCAGCGTCGGCGTGAGGCTGCCGGTCTATCCGCTCAAGGGCTACAGCGTGACGGTGCAGGCAGCGCCAGAGCCGAGTGCCGCGCCGCTCGTCAGCGTGACCGACGCAGCGCGGAAAATCGTCTTTGCCCGACTGGGCGATCGCTTGCGCATTGCGGGGATGGCCGAACTGGTGGGCCACGATACGAGCGTTCCAGAAGCACGCATCGCGACCTTGCTTGCCGCCGGTCGCGACGTCTTTCCGGACGCGAGCGACTACGCACCGCTGGACCGCTGGTCAGGGCTCAGACCGGCAACGCCTACGGGTCTACCCATTGTGGGCCGGGTTGACGCAGCGCCCCGCAACCTGATGCTCAACACCGGTCATGGGGCACTGGGCTTCACCTTGGCTTTTGGTACGGCGAGGGCGCTGCTGGATCCGCTGCGCGCAATGCATGGTTAGGCGTGTGCGTCCGCCACGGGAACCAGCGCCTGGCGCATACATTCGGTAAACGCACGCACCAGCTGCGAATGCGGCCGGGCGAGCGGACGCAGCGCGTACACGTGCGTTTGCACGGCCGGCTCAAACGGCAGCACCTCGACCCGGCTCAGGTCGGCCGATTGGGCCGTACAGGCTTCGACAATGGCCACGCCCACACCCCGGTGCGCCAGCGCGAGCGCCACATGGTAGGTTTGTACGACGATGACGGGCTGCAACTGGGTGTCACCTAAAGCGTTCGCCAACATGCGGCCCACCGGATCGCGCGCATCAAGGCCGATCAGCGGCAACCCCGCCAGCTCGTTCACGCCAAGTGCCGCCGTTGCCTGCCGCAGCCTGGGCAGCAGCCCCTTGGGCACGATGCACACCAGCCGTTGGCTGGACAGACACTCTTCCCTCAGCGCTGCGTGGGAAGGCGCGGCGAAGAGAAAGCCGAGGTCGGCCTCCTGCAGCACCAAGGCATCGACAATTTCCGGGGAGTGCAACGCGGCGTGGTGAATCACGACCGAGGGATGCTGTAGCCGAAAGCGCTCCACCGCAGCAGGGAAGGCCTCGTAGCTCATGGCCAGCACCGTCAGCACCCGCAGATCGTTGCTGCCGTCCGCCGCCCGCAGGCTGCGCGCCATACGGCGCACCTCATCCAGATCGGAAAACAGCTTGTCCACCAAGGGAAACAGGCTGCGCGCCTCTGACGTTGCCACGAGCCTGCCGCCGGCGCGCTCGAAAAGGGCGAAACCCAATTGCAGCTCGGCGTGCTTGAGCGTGCGACTCACAGCCGGTTGCGTCACATTGATGAGCCGGGCGGCACCGCTGACGCTGCCCGTGACCATGACCGCGTTCAAGACCTCGATGTGGCGCAGGCGCATGAAATGGGCTCTAGGGTGCAGTGTGCCGTAGCACCGCTAATTGGAGAAATTGTTGTTCTCGAGCGGCTCTATGGCTTTGCGGAACTCGACGCAAACGCCGCGAGCAGCGTTGCCCGGCTTTCTGCATTCCTCGCGCAGGCACATGCTGCGGGTCAGCACGTTGGTATTGGCGCACAAGGGTGCAGGCGCAGGGGGCTTGCGCACTGCCGGCGCGGGTGCGGGCGGCGGTGGCACAGGCTCCGGCGCTATGGGTTGCACCGGGTATGCCGCAGGCACGGACTGTTCGCTCGCATCGCGCGATGCCTTGCGCGACCGGGCCGGCGCCCGCGACACTGCACGCGGGTCGTCAGTTGCAACAAACGCCGGCGGCGGCTCTGCGATTGCAGCAGGTTCGTCGTTTGCAGACTGGCCCTTCGCAAGGGCCTCGGCATTGGCGTCTGCCGTAGCCAACGGTGGCACCGGCGCCGGCTCTGGAGCCTTCAATTCGGTGATGATCGCGTCTGCCGCTGGCTGCGTGGGATGCGCCCCCTGGGGCGTACCGCGCAGCGCCCAGGCCGCAGCGCCCACAACCAACAATGCCGCAACGGTAGCGCCCAGCCACAAACGCGGCGGACGCCAACCTGGCTGGACCGCCTTGTCTTTCGTCCACTCGGATTCCAGCACCGCACCGTAGGGCGAAACCTTTGGCGCAACATCGTTGGCGGCAGGGCCCTGAGAATCTTCACTTGCGCGAAACGCACTGTCGCGATCTAGAAATACCGTATCGGCAACATCGCTGGGAGAAACAGAATCGGGCTCGGGAACCTGGACGGGAACGTCTCCAGGCTTGCTGACGGTCGATGCAACGGCCGCCGGCGCTGCAGGATGCACCACGGCCGCTGCGGTGGCTTTGCGACTCAAATCCACCGTGTTCGAGGCGGCGCTGATATCTGGCTGGTCGGTAGGTTCCACCCACAGGTCGCCGAGTTCGGCACGAAAATCAAATTGGTCCAGCCCTGCGGGAGCAGCGCTCATTTCCATCAACTCCAGGAACGCGTCGATGCTTTGCGGCCGGTCTTCCGGCTGCAGCTTCAGCGACTGAGAAATGGCCAGAATGAAAGGCGCTGAATATTCTTGGCCAAACTGCTTGCGCACCGTTCGCGCAACACGTGTAAAGGGCACCATGCGATCGCGCAGCGAGCGCAATGTGGCCGGCAAGGGCGCATCGTTGCAAAGACACCCATGCACCACGGCGGCGAGGGAGTACAGGTCGCTCCAGGGGCCTTGCTCCAGGGGCAACTCGATGCTGTCTTCGTCTCCACCATCCGAGTACTGCTCGATCGGGGCATAGTTCACTTTCAGCACCGCGGTGTTTTTGCTGTTGCGGTCGTTGATCGCGTGGCGTGAGGCGCCGAGGTCCAGCAACACCGGTGGGCCGATGTCCTGCAGAAAGATGTTGTCGGGTGAAATATCGCGGTGCAAGGCATTGGCTTCGTGCAGCACGCGCAGCGCGTCCAGTACTGCCCACAGCACGGAGCGCAGCCAGGCTTCCGACGGCGGTGCACGCATCTGGGTGCGCGCCTGCTTGAAGGTCATGCCCCGGTACAGCGGCATCACCATGTAGGCGGTGTTGTGCGACTCCCAGAAGCGGAAAACCTTTACCAGCGACGGATGGTCGAACTGCGCCAGCATGCGGGCTTCGTCCACAAACGAGTGCAGGCCTGCCTGGAATGCCGGCTCGTCGGTAGAAGAGCGCGCCCACAGGGCTCCGTCTCCGGCGCGTGCGGCCAGCGTCGCCGGCATGTACTCCTTGATCGCCACGGTGCGGTGCAGCGAATGGTCAAACGCCTTGTACACCATGCCAAAGCCGCCCACGCCCAAGAGCGAGAGAATCTCGAATTCGGCCAGGCGCGTGCCTACTGGCAGCGCATCCATGTGGCGCACTTTGGAGGGAGGCTCAGACTTTGGGCTATCGGTCATGCAGGCAGGAAAACGTCGGACATCGGGGGTACTGGCGATCAAAACGGCCGCACGGACGCATCATCATAGGTTTTCAGAATGGAGAATCGCAAAAAATGGCGATCCCGGACAAATTTCGCACGTTTGAAAGCGTGAACTGTGGCAATGTGAAGGCGCAGCAACAAACATGCCATCCTCGTGGGTGCGCTGCGAGACGCTAGGAGCGGGCTTCGGTACCATCGCCCCCTATGTTCAGTTACCGCCACGCCTTTCATGCAGGCAATCACGCCGATGTACTCAAGCACACAGTGCTGATTGCCGCCTTGCAGCACCTGACCGAAAAGGACGCTGCGCTGACGGTCGTGGACACCCACGCCGGCGCAGGCCTGTACCGGCTTGACGGCGACTACGCTCGCACCAGCGGCGAGGCAGGCGGCGGGCTGTTGCGGCTCGCCGATGCACAACCCGACAGCGCGCCGCTTGCGCCAGCGCTCCAGGCGTATCTGGACCTTGTGCGGTCCTTCAACCAGGGCAAGCAGCTCAAGGTGTACCCCGGCTCCCCCTTCATCGTCCAGCACCTGCTGCGCGCACACGACCGGCTCAAACTGTTTGAGCTGCACCCGAGCGACGCACGCGCCCTGGCCGGCAACGTGGCGCAGCTGGACGCCGGCAGGCAGGTGGCGGTGCTGGCGGAAGACGGCTTTGAGGGCTGGCGCAAATTTTTGCCTCCACCAGCCCGTCGCGCTTTGCTGCTATGTGATCCCAGCTATGAAATCAAGAGCGACTACGCCAAGGTGCTCGATCTCGCCACTGAGGGCCTCAAGCGCTTTCCCACCGGCACCTACGCCGTCTGGTACCCCTTGATTGCCCGGCCGGAAGCGCACGACCTGCCGCGCCGGCTCAAGACACTGGCGACCAAAAGCGGCAAGAGCTGGCTGCACGTCACGCTGACCGTCAAGGCTGGCAAGGTCAAGGAGCTCGCCGACGGCAAGGTGGTGCGCCCGGGCCTGCCGGCCAGCGGCATGTTTTTGATCAACCCGCCGCACACACTCAAGGCGGCGCTGACGCCCGCAATGCCCCAGCTGGTCGAGCGGCTGGGTCAGGACCGCCACGCCGCCTTTACGCTGGAATCAGGCGGCTGAAGCGGCTGAGGCGATTGAGGCGGGCTCCCCTGCCGGGGCAACGCGCCCCAGGCGCCGGCACAGCTCCAGCACGGCCGCGCTCTGGTTCATGGTGTAGAAGTGCAGCGCCGGGGCGCCGCCGGCGCGCAGCTGCTCGCACAGGCGCGTCACGACGTCGAGCCCGAACGCCTTGATGCTGGCCACATCGTCGCCATACGACTGCAGGCGCAAGCGAATCCAGCGCGGCACTTCGGCGCCGCACGCATCGGAAAACCGCAGCAGCTGCGCAGAGCTGCCTATCGGCATGATGCCAGGCACCACAGGCACCTGGGCGCCCTGACGCGTGGCCTCGTCGACAAAGCGGAAGTAGGCGTCGGCGTTGTAGAAATACTGCGTGATGGCCGAATTGGCCCCGGCCTGCACCTTGGCGACGTAGGCTTGCAGGTCGGCCTCCGGCGAGCGCGCCTGGGGGTGGATCTCGGGGTACGCGGCCACTTCAATGTGGAAGGTATCGCCGGTTTCGGCGCGAATGAAAGCCACCAGATCGCGCGCGTACTGAAACTCGCCGCCCGCGCCGTAGCCGCTGGGAAGGTCGCCGCGAATCGCCACCAGCCGCTTGACGCCCATGGCGGTCAGCATGCCCAGTTGCTCGCGCACCGACTGTCGCGTCGCGCCTATCGAGGAAAAGTGCGAGGCCGCCGCCCCGCCTTCCTGCAAGATCTCGCGCACCGTGTCGAAGGTGCCCTGCTGGGTCGAGCCGCCGGCGCCATAGGTCACCGAGCAGAATTCGGGCGCCAGCGCCTGCAACTGCTGGCGCACGCCGCGCAGCTTGGCCGCGCCTTCGGGTGTCTTGGGCGGGAAATATTCAAAGCTCACCGCAAAAGCGGCGTCAGGGTTGTTGCCAGCGTTCACGCGGCCCTCCTCGCAAAAACAAAAAATTCGTGGTTGCCATCGCCCCCGTCAATCGGACTGGGCAGCCAGGACTGCACCGCCAGCCGGAGTTCGGCGCAGCAGGCGCGGACGCGCGCTTCGACCACCGCGTACAGCGCCGGATCGCGCACGATGCCGCCCTTGCCGACCTGGCCCGGCTGCAGCTCGAACTGGGGCTTGACCAGCATCAGCAGCGCACCGTCATCGGCCAGCAGCGGCACGAGCGCGGGCAGCACCAGCGTCATGGAAATAAACGAGAGGTCGCCGACAATGACGTCGAATTTGGCATCAAATTGGCCTCCAGCGCTTACCCCATCTGCGCAAGCAGCTATTAAATCGGAAGCATCGAGCGCACGCGCGTTGACCTGCTCGATGCAGGTGACGCGCGCATCGCCCCGCAGGCGCGGGTGCAACTGCCCCTGGCCCACGTCCACGCCCACCACGTGTGCAGCGCCCAACTGCAGCAGGCAATCGGTAAAGCCGCCGGTGGACTGGCCCACGTCCAGACACAGGCGCCCCGACACGTCCAGCCCGGTCGTCGCCAGCGCCCCGGCAAGTTTCAGCCCGCCGCGTGAGACGTAGCGCGCCTCTGAGCTGTCCTGCAATTGCAGCTCGGCATCGTCCGGTACGTTGTCGCCATTCTTGGCCACCGGCTTCCAGGCGCCCTGCCCCACGCGCCACTGCGCGCCACCCGCCAGCAGGCGCTGCGCTTGCGCACGGGAAGCGGCGAGGCCGCGTTCGACAAGAAGTTGGTCAATTCGCATGGAGTTCCGATGGTTTTATTCATTCCCTGCCCCGTCCGCGCGTAGCGAGCGGCCCGCAGGCTGGGCGCGGGAGGACCCGGGAACCGGACCGTAGCAGCGCTACGTGAGGATTCATGGGAGGCCCCGCAACGACGCATCCGGGCCGCGCAGTAGCGCCGCCGCCAGTTAATAGCGGTAGGTGTCGGGCTTGTAGGGGCCCTGCTTGCTCACCCCGATATACGCCGCCTGCGCGTCCGTCAGCTCGCTCAGCATGGCACCCACCTTCTTCAGGTGCAGGCGCGCCACTTTCTCGTCGAGCGCCTTGGGCAGCACGTAGACCTTGCCAACTTCGTACGCTTCGGGCCGCGTGAACAGCTCGATCTGGGCAATGGTCTGGTTGGCAAACGAAGCGCTCATGACGAAGCTCGGGTGGCCGGTGCCGCAGCCCAGGTTCACCAAACGGCCCTTGGCCAGCAGGATGATTTTCTTGCCGTCGGGAAAGGTGATGTGGTCCACCTGGGGTTTGATTTCTTCCCACTCGTAGCCTTCGATGGACGCGATGTCGATCTCGTTGTCGAAGTGGCCGATGTTGCACACGATGGCCTGGTCCTTCATGG
>JAUCDU010000031.1:0-13787 GCA_034674825.1 Giesbergeria sp. | reverse complement strand
CGCCCGCCTGATGGACGGCGCCACGCAGGTGAGCTGCTCGGGCTTTGGCCAGGTGATGATCGACCACATGTGAACGGTCGGGCGAAGCGATCGCAAACGCTTCATGCCCGACCTCTGCGTTCGCCAGGGCTGCGATTCCTTTTGGGACGCAGCCCTTGCTTCGAGCGTGGCAGGTTTTGATATCGCGCGCTGGGCATTCGGTGCTGCGAGCGCCACAATGCGGCCATGATCGCTTACTGGAACCCCCTCCACAGCGGGCACGCGCCCGCGCATGAGTTTTTTCGCGGTGACAAGGTGGCGTGCTTCGAGACGCCGGCGCGTGCCGACTTCGTGCTGTCTGCGCTGCAAGGCGCTGGCCATACGCTACGCGAGCCCGATCAGGACGGCGCCAGCGCTCTGGCCCAGATTCACTCGGATCGGTATCTCGACTTCCTGCGCACCGCCTGGCCGCAGTGGATCTCGCTGGACCCACAGAACGAGCAGCGCCAGCCGTTTCCATCGGTCTGGCCTGTGCGCAGTCTGCGCAGCGACATCGAGCCGCTGAATTTTGTCGCGCGGCTGGGCTTGTATTCGATGGACAACGGTTCACCGCTGGCGCACGGCACCTGGGCCGCCGCGCGCGAGGGCGTCGATGTGGCCGCCAGCGCCGCCCATGCAGTGGCGCAAGGCGAGCGCGCGGCATTTTGCGTCTCGCGTCCGCCGGGCCACCATGCCGGGCGCGATTTCATGGGCGGGTATTGTTTTCTCAACAACGCCGCCATCGCTGCCCAGACGCTGCGCAACCTCGAGTTTGAGCGCGTGGCGGTGCTGGATGTCGACTACCACCATGGCAACGGCACGCAGAGCATCTTCTACGAACGCGCGGACGTCTTTTTCGCCAGTATTCACGGCGATCCGCTGACCGAATACCCCTTTTATTTGGGTCATGCGGACGAAACCGGGCAAGGCGAGGGCGCAGGTTGCAACCTCAATCTACCCTTGCCTGTTGGCAGCAGCGTTGCGGACTGGTTTCAGGCGCTAGGCGCGGCCTGCACGAGTATCCGCGCCTGGGACGCGCAGGCGCTGGTGGTATCGCTCGGTCTGGACACTTTTGAGGGCGACCCGATTTCGCAATTCGCACTGTTGGCCGATGATTTTGAGCGACTGGGTGAACGCATTGGTCAACTCGGTTTGCCCACCGTGTTCGTACTGGAGGGCGGCTACGCCGCGACCGAACTGGGCCACAACGCGCTGCGCGTGGTCCAGGGATTCGAGGCGTCGCCCGGCGCAGCATGAGCGAGCGCGTGGAGTGCGTGGTGGTGGGAGCCGGCGTGGTCGGTCTGGCCGTGGCGCGCGCCCTTGCGATGCAGGGGCGCGAAGTGCTCGTGCTGGAGTCTGCACCGGCCATTGGCACCGGCACCAGCTCGCGCAGCAGCGAGGTCATCCATGCGGGCATTTACTACGCCACGGGTTCGCTCAAAGCGCGGCTGTGCGTGCGTGGGCGCGAACTTATGTACGCGTTCTGCGACAGCCATGGCGTGGCGTACCGGCGCACCGGCAAGCTTATCGTCGCCACCTCTGCCAGCCAGTTGCCTGCACTTGTTGCTGCCCACGCGCAGGCCGCAGCGAACGGGGTACTGGATTTGCAGTGGCTGGATGCGGCGCAAGCGCGCGCGCTCGAGCCTGCGCTCACCTGTGACGCAGCGCTACTCTCTCCCTCCACCGGCATCGTGGACAGCCATGGCTTGATGCTGGCGTTGTTGGGGGATCTGGAGCGCCATAGTGGATTTTTGGTGAAAAATACCGCGCTAACGCACGCTGGTAAAGCGCAACATGCTATTTATTTGGAAGCGTCTGACGGCACTGAGCTTGAGGCGCGTGTGCTTGTCA
The DNA here is from genome assembly GCA_034674825.1 of Giesbergeria sp. Lineage (GTDB taxonomy): Bacteria > Pseudomonadota > Gammaproteobacteria > Burkholderiales > Burkholderiaceae_C > Simplicispira. The sequence goes on along the minus strand of JAUCDU010000031.1, from coordinate 11,918 downwards.
ACGCCGCTGGCCTGGCCGCACCCGCGCTCGCACGCCGGTTTGAAGGTCTGCTTCGCGAGCACATCCCCAGGACGACCTACGCCAAGGGAAATTACTTCGCCTTGAGTGGCAGGGCGCCGTTTTCTCGCCTCATATATCCGGTGCCGGAAGCTGCCGGCTTGGGCGTGCATCTCACCTTGGATCTGGCGGGGCAGGCGCGCTTCGGACCGGATGTGCAATGGGTGGACGATCCGGACGACCTCGCGGTGGACGCGCAGCGCGGCGATGCGTTCTACACCGAGATCCGCAAATATTGGCCAAAACTCCCCGACAACAGCCTGGCCCCGGCGTACGCGGGCATGCGCCCGAAGGTCGCATTTGGCGCATCCGTCTGCCCCGATTTCGTCATACAGGGACCGCAAGAGCACGGCATGGCAGGTCTGGTGAACCTCTTTGGCATTGAGTCGCCGGGCTTGACCAGCGCCCTCGCCATCGGAGAGCATGTGGCGGCTTTGTGTAAGAACTGGTAAGCCCGCCGTGTCGGACGGGGGCGCAATTGGCTGGCGCCGGCTGGATTCGTCGTTAAGATGGAACAACAAGCGCCGGCGGGGACTTCCAGCAAGCCGGCACAAGGTTTCAATCAAGAAAGGGCACGCCATGGCACATTCCGCATCCGACACTCTCTCCGGTACCCAACACGAATTGGAAAAACTGGTGTCCGATCTGCGCGGCTTGATCTCCAGCCGTGATCTCGACAGCGTGCCCGAGATTCGCGCATTGCGTCAGCGTCTGGACGATGGCTTGCAGGTCGTTCGCGACTCCACCATGCGCGCGGCGCAGGAGGCCGCACGCCAAGCCAAAGATGCTGCGCAGGCCGCTGACCGATACGCCCACGACGAGCCCTGGCGCGTCGCCGGTGCTGCGCTGGCGGTGGGCGCCGTCGTAGGATTTCTGCTCTCGCGCCGTTAAGCACAGCTTCCAAGAGCAGGAGTTTTCATGGACTGGTTTGCGCTTCTGGGCCTTGGCGCCTTCGTGGATCGCTGGCGTGCCCACGCCATCGAGGCGGCAATCGCGGCCGAAGATCGGAGCACCTTGTTCCGGTTGGAGTTGCGCGACTACAAGCGCAGCCTGGCCTTGATCATCGGATTGACCATTGCCGCAGCCGCTCTGACGGTGGTGACGCTCACCGTCGTTTCCGTCACGCTCATGGTGCACTTCTGGGACACCGCCGAGCGGGTGGCGGTGGCTTGGTCCGTGGCGGGGTTCTGGCTGGTTCTTTGGGTCGCTGCAAGCATTGCGCTGTGGTCTTTGGCGCGTAAGGCCGGTAATGGCTTTGCCCTGACGCGCCGCGAATTGGCGCGCGACTGGCAGGACATCACGGAGCAGCTATGAATGCCGCTAGTACTTCCTCCGCCGTCGCGGCGAACGCCGAACAGCAACAGGTGCTCGATCGCATTGCCGCACAGCGCCTGCGCTTGCGCGAGCGCAGTGCGCGCCGTGCCCAGGCGGCTGCCGCAGCGCGAGAAGCGCAACAGGTTGCGGGCTTGGGGCCTGACGCGTCGCTCGCTTCACGCTTGGCCGTATTTGCGCGCCTGCATCCGGTGGCGGTGGCTGTCGCGGCCGCCGCTGCGGTCGCGGTCGGGCCACGCCGTGTGGTGCGCTGGGCGGGCGTTGTCATGCCCTTGCTGATGCGACTTCGCAGCCGCTGAGTCGGCACGACGCGCCGTGCATTCAGCGCCGCATGTCCTTGATGGCCTGGGCAACGCGGCCGACCAGCGCTGGGCCCTGATAGATCAGGCCCGTGTAGATTTGGACGATATCGGCGCCAGCGCGGATTTTTTCCACTGCATCGTCTGCGCTCAAAATGCCGCCCACACCAATGATCGGATAGGCCGAGCCCAGCTCTGAACGCAACTGGCGAATCACGCGGTTGCTGGCCTCGCGCACGGGCGCGCCACTCAAGCCCCCGGCTTCGCCAGCGTGTGGCAGGCCTTTGACGGCTTCGCGTGACACGGTGGTGTTGGTGGCGACGATGCCATCCATGCCATGCTGTTGCACGCTTTTGGCAACGGCGCGCACCTGGGATTCATCCAGATCGGGCGCAATCTTGATGAAGATGGGCACGCGCTTCGCATCGACGCGCGCCGCAAGCGCTTCGCGCCGCTCGGCCAGCGCCAGCAACAAACCATCCAGCGCTGCGTCGGACTGCAGCGCGCGCAGGTTTTGCGTATTGGGCGAGCTGATATTGACCGTAACGTAGTCGGCATGCGGGTACACGCCTTCAAGCCCGCAAAGGTAGTCCGACGTTGCGTCTTCAATCGGAGTACTGGCGTTCTTGCCAATATTGAGGCCCAAGCGCATCGCACTATGGCGACCGCTCTTGCGGCAATCGGAGCGCTGCACGTTGTCCAGAAACGCGGCCAGGCCTTCGTTGTTGAATCCGAGCCGGTTGATGAGCGCGTTGGCCTTGGGCAGGCGAAACATGCGCGGTTTCGGGTTGCCAGGCTGGGGCCGGGGCGTGACCGTGCCGACCTCGACAAAACCGAAGCCCATGGCGGCGAACGCGTCGATACAGCGCGCGTTTTTGTCCAGCCCGGCGGCGAGGCCCACACGGTTCGGAAACCTAAGCCCGGCAAGTGTGACGGGGTCGTCCACCGTACTGGCGCACCAGCCCAGTTGCAACGGTGTGCCCTGGCCACGCGCCAAGGCGTTCAGCGTGAGGTCGTGGGCGGCTTCTGGGTCCAGGCCAAACAAAAATGGGCGCGCGAGGGAATAAGGGATCAGGGGCATGGCGATAATTCAGGCTTCAACCCCCCGATTCTCTGCCATGAACACGACTGCCCCCCCAACCCAAGACGAACTCAAAACCCAGGTGGCACGCGCCGCGCTGGCTTATCTGGTGCCGGGCGAGATTGTCGGCGTGGGCACCGGCTCCACGGTGAACAAGTTCATTGATGCCTTGGCTGGCATCCGGCAGCAGATACGGGCAGCGGTATCGAGTTCGGTCGCCAGCACCGAGCGGCTGCGTGCGCTGGGCATTCCTGTGCTGGACGCGAACGAGGTGGAGCGCCTCTCTGTCTATGTGGATGGCGCAGACGAGATCGACGGCGGCGGATGCATGATCAAGGGCGGCGGTGCGGCGCTGACGCGCGAGAAAATCGTCGCAGCCTTGGCCGACCGTTTTATCTGCATTGCCGACGAGTCCAAGTTGGTGCAAACGCTGGGTGCATTTCCGCTGCCGGTCGAGGTGGTGCCGATGGCTGCGGCCCACATCACACGGCGGTTTGAGGCACTTGGTGGCAGCGTCGGCCTGCGCATGCACGGCAGTGAACCCCTGGTGACCGACAACGGCCAGCACATTCTTGATGTACGAGGCTTGAGCATTGGCGATCCATTGGCCATGGAATCGCAGATCAATCAGTGGCCAGGCGTGGTCACGGTGGGCATCTTTGCGCACCAGCGCGCTCAAGTGTGTCTTCTCGGGACGCCGGTCGGCGTGAGAACCCTGAGCTATTGAACGCTGGCGTCAGAACTTGATGCCGGCTGGGTTGGCTGGCGTGGGCCCGCTGGGTACTGCTGCCGGTGCACGTTGACGGGTGGGCGCGTTGGCAGTCTTGTCGGCCGCTTTGGGCACTGCCTGCGCCGGCTTGAGTGCCACCAGCGGCGCTGCCGCCGGACGGCGGTAGTTCGCGGGCAGTTCCGATTGTTTCGGATACCCGGCAGCGTCCAGGTACTGCGCCCACTCGGTGGCGGAGTAGCCCGCGAGCTGCTGAGCGCCAATGGTGGCAAAAGGCAGGCTGGTGGTACCGCCCAGACGTTGCAGCGCATCGATGTCTTCATTGGTGGTCACGGTGCGTTCGGTGAAGGGAACGCCACGCGTCACCAGCATGCTGCGCGCGCTGTCGCACGGTGCACATTTGTCGCCCGAATACAGCGTGACCGGGAAACGCTGGGTGACTTGGCGAAGCTCAAAGGGCAGGGTCGCGCTGGTGCTCGACGGCTCTGTGGGCGTGAGCGTGCTGGTACGCGAGCCCGGCGGCGCAACTTCAGGCGCGCGGTCGGAAAAGCTGACTTTGCCGTCAGGTCCGACGATGCGGTACACCTGCTGCGCTTGCGCGCTGGCTGCACCGACCAGTGCGCCGAGCGCCAGCATCGAGGAAATCCAGACCGTGCGTGAAATCGTCATCGTGCGTCTCCAAATTGCCAAACCAATAGGGGGATTCTTGCACCGAAATCTCAGCGCGGTCCACCACCTTGTCTCAGGCCATGCCCTGATGGCGCAGCAAGGCGTCCAGGCTGGGCTCGCGTCCGCGAAAGGCCTTGAACGACTCCATGGCCGGGCGGCTGCCACCGGCTTCCAGGATGGCTTCGCGGTAGCGACGGCCGGTTTCAGGATTGGGCAGGCCATCGGCGCCGGCGGTTTCCTCAAAGGCCGAGTAGGCGTCGGCCGAGAGCACTTCGGCCCATTTGTAGCTGTAGTAGCCGGCGGCATAGCCTCCGGCAAAAATGTGGCTGAAGGTGTGCGCGGTGCGGCTGAACGCGGGCGGCTGCAGCACCGCCACTTCCGCACGCACCAGGTCCAGCAGCGGCATGAAATCCTGCGCCGGGTCGTGCTCGGTGTGCAGCAGCATGTCGAACAGGGCAAACTCGATTTGCCGCAGTGTCTGCATGCCGCTCTGGAAGTTCTTGGCCGCAATCATCTTGTCGAACAAGGCACGCGGCAGGGCAGCGCCGGTGTCGGCGTGCGACGTCATGTGACGCAGTACGTCCCATTCCCAGCAAAAGTTTTCCATGAACTGGCTGGGCAGTTCCACTGCGTCCCATTCGACCCCGCCGATGCCGGAGACGTCGCGCTCGTTGACCTGCGTGAGCATGTGGTGCAGACCGTGGCCAAACTCGTGGAACAAGGTGATGACGTCGTCGTGCGTGAGCAGGGCGCTCTTGCCCTCGCTGCCGGCAGAGAAATTGCACACCAGATACGCGACTGGCGTTTGCAGCACGCCCGTGTCGGGCCGCAGCCAGCGTGTGCGTGCATCGTCCATCCAGGCGCCGCCGCGCTTGCCGCTGCGTGCCGGCATGTCGAGGTAGAACTGGCCCACCAGGTTGCCGCCGCGCTCAATGCGGTAGAACTGCACGGCAGGATGCCAGGTGGGCGCATTGTCGGGACGTATCGCCACCTCGAACAGCGTTTCCACAATCTTGAACAGTCCGGCCAAAACGGTGGGCGCCGGGAAGTATTGGCGCAGTTCCTGCTCGCTAAAGGCGTAGCGCGCTTCCTTGAGCTGCTCGGAGATATAGGGCCAGTCCCAGGGCTGCGGGTCCGCGAGCGCCAGGTGCTCTGCGGCAAATGCGCGCAGGTCCGAGACGTCCTTGTTCGCGTAGGGACGGGCACGCTGGGCGAGGTCGCGCAGGAAGGTGACGACCTCCGTAGTGGACTTTGCCATCTTGGGCGCGACCGACACTTCGCCGAAATTCTGGTAGCCGAGCAGGCGTGCCTCTTCCTGCCGCAGCGCCAGGATTTCGCGGATCAGTGCGCTGTTGTCAAAACGCTGGGCGTCGCCCTCAGCCTGGTCTGAGGCACGTGTTGCGTAGGCGCAGTACAGCACTTTGCGCAGTGCACTGCTGTGGGCAAACTGCATGACCGGCAGATAGACCGGCATTTTCAAGCTGAGCTTGCAGCCGGTTTTTCCTTCGGCGGCAGCAGCGTCGCGGCAGGCCTGAACCACGTCTGCGGGCACACCAGCGAGTTCATCCTCTGGTGCGTAGTAGGCGAATGCGTCGGTGGCATCCAGTGCGTTTTCGCTGAACTTCTGTTGCAGCTCGGCCATGCGTTCCTGGATTTGCGCGAAACGCTCCTTTGCCGCGCCCGTGAGCTCGGCGCCCGAAAGCACGAAATTGCGCACGGCGTTTTTTCTGGCTTGCAGCTGCTCGGCGTTCAGGCTGGCCGGGTCAATCGCTTTGTACTTGGCGTACAGGCGCTCGTCGGCACCCAGACGGGTCCAGAAGTCCGTCACCCGCGGCAGCGCTGCGTTGTAGGCGGCACGCAGCTCCGGTGTGTCGGCCACGCTGTTCAGGTGGCTGACGACGCCCCAGGCGCGGCCCAGTTCTTCGGTCGCAACATCAAGAACGCTGGCAATGGCGTTCCAGTTCGCAGGGAAATCGGCGGCTGTCACGGCCTGCAGCGCGGTCTCCGCGCGGGCGAGGAGGGCGTCGAGGGCCGGTGCGACATCGGATGGCGCAATGCGATCGAATGCGGGCAGGGCAGAAAAGTCGAGGAGGGGGTTGCTCATGCCAGCTTAGATAGCGCCAAGTGGCGCAGGTTCAAGGAAAGAAGGGGGGTTTGGCCGTGCTTCAGGCCGCAGCGCGCTCGGCGGCTTCCAGTGTATTGACCAGCAGCATCGTGACCGTCATCGGGCCGACACCACCGGGCACCGGGGTGATCCAGCCGGCCACCTGCTTGACGCCCTCGAAATCCACGTCGCCACAGAGCTTGCCGGCTTCGTTGCGGTTCATGCCGATGTCGATGACCACCGCGCCGGGTTTCACCATGTCCGCCGTGACGGTATTGCGCCGCCCGACGGCCGCGACGATGACGTCCGCTTGCAGCGTGTGGTGCTTGAGGTTGGCCGTGGCACTGTGGCAGATGGTGACGGTGGCGTTTTGCTGCAGCAGCATCAGTGCCATGGGCTTGCCGACGTTGTTGCTGCGGCCAATGACGACGGCGTGCTTGCCCCGCAGGTCCATGCCGGTGCTCTCAAGCAACTTCATGCAGCCGTAGGGCGTGCACGACCAGAAGCCGGGAGCGCCGGTGAGCAGCGCGCCGGCGCTGGCCACGTGAAAACCGTCGACGTCTTTTTCAGGCGCGATGGCGGCGATGACTTTTTGCGCGTCGATGTGTTTGGGCAGCGGCAACTGCACCAGGATGCCGTGGATGCGCGGGTCGGCATTCAGCGCTGCCACGCGTTCGAGCAGCGCAGCTTCGGTCAGCTCGGCGTCGTAGCGCTCCAGCACCGAATGCAAGCCCGCGTCCTGGCATGCCTGCACTTTTTTCCCCACGTACACCTTGCTCGCCGAATCTTCGCCGACCAGCACCACGGCCAGGCCCGGTTGTGTGCCGCGGGCGGTGAGCGCAGCAGCACGGCGTGCCACATCGGCGCGCAGCTGCGCCGCGAGCGCGTTTCCATCAATGATCGTCGCAGTCATGAAAATACTAATAAAAATGGCTTCTAGCGCTTATTCTGTAAGCGTTAGAAGCTATAAAAATATGAGCGATTAAAGGCGTGGCGCAGTCTGACCCAGTGCGATCTTCAACAGGTCAGCGACGGTGTTGGCGCCGAGCTTTTCCATGATGTTGGCGCGGTGCGCCTCCACCGTCTTGATGCTGATGCCGAGATCGTCGGCGATCTGCTTATTTAAACGCCCGGCGACGATGCGCTCAAGCACCTGGGCTTCACGGGTTGTGAGCTTGGAGAGCAGAGCCTCGCGGCTGGCGGCCTGCTGGTAATCGGCAAAAGATTCGCGTGCGCGTTCCAGCATGCGTTCGACCAGGCTTAGCAGGGACTCTTCGTCGAACGGTTTCTGGATGAAATCGAGCGCGCCTTTCTTCATGGTGTCCACCGCCATCGGCACATCGCCGTGGCCGGTGATGAACACAATGGGCAAAGGAGATTTGCGCTCAAGCAGGCGCTCTTGCAGCTCAAGGCCGGTCATGCCGCCCATGCGGATATCGACAATCAGGCAGGCGACTTCGCGTGCGTCATAGCGGGCGAGAAACGACTCGGCGGAGTCGAAACAGCGCACCCGGTAGTCTTTCCCTTCAAGCAGCCATTGCAGCGAATCACGCACTGCTTCGTCGTCGTCGACGACATACACGGTGCCTCTTTTGGGAATCAAACTCATGCGATGGTCCTTGGGGAATCAGTGTCTGCTACAAAATTTGTAGTATCGGTTGCAGGCGCGGCCAGCGGCAGCCAGAAGGTAAAGCGGCAGCCAGTAACCTCCGGACCATTGTAAATGTTCTCCGCCCGCATCCGCCCCTGGTGCGATTCGACGATGCTGCGGCACAAGTTGAGACCCATGCCCATGCCGTGCGCCTTGGTGGAGAAGAAGGCTTCAAACAGCCGCTCAAGCACTTCGGGCGCAAGCCCGCAGCCGCTGTCCTGGACCGAAAACTCCAGCCCGTCCACGTCGCCGTCCTGCCTTGGCACGACGCGCAGTTCGACGCTGCGCTGTGCGGGAGGGCGTTCGGCTTTGGCGATGGATTCGGCGCCGTTTTTCATCAGGTTCACCAGCACCTGTTCGATCAGGATCGAATCCGCCATTACCGGCGGCAGCCGCGCAGCCAGGTATTGCGTCAACCGCACATTGTTTCGGCGCAGCTCAATGCCGGCGAGTTCGACCGCTTCGGCCACCATCTGCGTGGCGTCGGCGAGCTGGCGCTTGGGTTCGCTCTTCTTCACGAATTCACGAATGCGTTGAATGATCTGGCCCGCCCGCTGTGCCTGGTGTGCTGTTTTCTCCAGTGCTGCCAGCAGCGTCGGCTCGGTCATTTGCCCGCTCTTGACGCGCGAGATGATGCCGCTGCAGTAGTTGCTGATGGCGGTCAAAGGCTGGTTGAGTTCATGCGCCACGCTGGAGGCCATTTCGCCCATGGTGATGAGGCCGCTGACCGACTGCGCGCGCTCGGTCTGGCGCGCCGCCTGCGCTTCGGCCAGACGGCGCGGGGTGATGTCGGTGGCAATCACCATTTGCGCCAGGCGCCCGTCCACCCAGCTCAAGTAGCGCGAACGCACCTCCAGCCACTTGTTCAGGTCCGGCAGGTAGATTTCTGCGTTCTCGGTGTGGGCGCTGGTCAGGGTGTCGGTGGGAAGGCCCATCAGGGAGTCTTCGTCGGAGGCATGTCCGACGTCGCTCGCTGGCAGCACGCCCGCCTGCGCCACGAGCTGCAAATGGCCGTCGGTTTGAGAGCCGAACCACTGGCGGTACAGCTTGTTGGCGAACAGCAGCTCAGAGCTTCCGAGCGGCGCAACCGAGACCGACGCGTCCAAGGCTTCGAGCACGATCGTGAACCGTTCGTGTGACGCCGACAACTGCTCGCGGATGCGATTGGGCTCGGTGATGTCCGTCATGGACGTCATCCAGCCGGTTTGCCGGCCGCGCGCGTCGATGAGTGGTGAGACGTAAAGACGCGAGTCAAAGAGCGAGCCGTTCTTGCGCCGCACGCGCACCTGAAGGCCGCCGGCCACGTTTTTGCCACGCAGCTCGTCCTGGAGGCGGGCGTGCAGCGCTTCGTGGTCGGCATCGGGCCAGTAGGGAAAGGGAGGCATCTGCCCCACCAGTTCTTCTTCGCTCCAGCCGGTCATCTGGCAAAAAGCAGCGTTCACGTAGGTGATCTGGCCATTGAGATCGAGCGCACGCATGCCCGTCAGCATGGAGTTTTCCATGGCCCGGCGAAAATTGGTTTCCTGGACCAGCGCCTGCTGTGTCTGCATGCGCCTGCGGGTGTGGCGCCAGGTGGCAATAAGCATCCAGGCTGTCATGACGCTGAGCGCCCCGACCAACCAGAACAGGCCGCTACCGACCAGACCGAGTGAGGTGCGGTAGGCCTGCGCCCGCAGGAGCAGTCCTTCGCCTACAGGAGAGACCGGCACCGTGAACGCCGTGGTGCGCCGCGCCCACGGTGTCCAGGCCGACGGTTCTCGTGGCGTCAGCGGGACGCCCGCCAGCAGGTGGCCCTTGTTGTCGAGCATGGTCATGGCGTAGCGGGCCATGACTTCGGTCGGCGTGCCATAGCGCAGCAGGCTGTCGACGGAATACTCCCCCAGCACCACGCCTGAAAAATTGCCTTGAACGTTGAGCGGAACCTGCAGCTGAAGCAGAGGAATGACTTCGTCCTCGTCCACTCCCGGCAGTGCGTACACCGGCTGCTGGGACGAGCGGGCCAGTGCGAACACGGATTGGGTATCGCCCTTGTGCAAGATTTCGCCCGCCACGCGCAACTGCGAACTTGCCAATGTGGGTGTTGCATGGCTGGCGCGTATGCGGCCGGTCTCATCGATCCAGGTGATGGCTTGGAGCTCCGGGTATTGTCCGATCAGCGCCTCCGCGCGCAGATGGAACTGCGGCAACTCCATATCCTGGTTGGACAGGTCGCGAGCAATGCGCATGATTTGCTCCTGGCGCTCGAGCAGGCGCAAGCGCACCCTTTGCTGCGTGTATTCGACATCGCGGCGCAACGCTTCCTGTTCACGTTCGGCCTCCTCGACACGCAAATACCAAAAGGCTGCGACGATGGCAGCCAGAAACAGAAGCACAGCGAGCAAAGGCGCCAGCGCTGCGACGCGGTCCTGCCGGTTGGGCGACAGATTCTTCCACCAACGGCCCCACCAGCGCGTTGGCACCCCGTCTCGCGGGGGTGGCAGGCGGGAGGAAGACGGACGAGAAGCTGGAGGCAGCGGCATCTGGCGAGTGTAGAGGCCAAGGCTTACCTATTGGTAGTCGGGGACGGGTGCTTTCCATATCATAATGCGGAATGATGATGCGCTATTTGAAATATCAGATAACTATGCGAAACTAGAGGAACCGTACTAAATTGTGGCCAACCACTTAGGAGACAGAGCATGGCAGACACGTCCCAAAAGCACGCGCCTCTCGCAGTAGCGGGCATCGTCGATACCGACCAGCAGGAAACGCGCGAATGGACAGATGCCTTGTCCGCCGTGTTCGAGACCGAAGGACAGGAGCGCGCCCACTTTCTGTTGGAACACCTGCTGGAAACCGCGCGCCAGAACAGCCTGGACATGCCGTTCTCTGCCAATACCGGCTACGTGAACACGCTGGAGCCGGACCAGGAGGCGCGCTGTCCAGGCAACATTTCGATCGAAAAGCGCCTGCGTGCCTTCATGCGCTGGAATGCCATGGCGATGGTGGTGCGCGCCAATCGCCAGCACCCGGCAGATGGGGGTGACCTCGGCGGCCATATCGGCTCGTTTGCCTCGCTGGCCAGCATGTGGGGCGCGGGGTTCAACCATTTCTGGCACGCCGAGAGCGAAAACCACGGCGGCGACTGCGTCTATTTCCAGGGCCACAGTGCGCCAGGCATCTATGCGCGCGCCTACCTGGAAGGGCGCATTACCGAAGAGCAGCTTGAGCATTTCCGCCAGGACGTGGACGGCAAAGGGCTGTCCAGCTACCCACACCCCAAGCTGATGCCGGGCTTCTGGCAATTCCCCACCGTGAGCATGGGTCTGGGCCCCATGATGGCGATCTATCAGGCGCGTTTTCTTAAATACCTGCATGCACGCGGCATTGCCGACACGGCGAACCGCAAGGTCTGGGTGTTTCTGGGCGATGGCGAAATGGACGAGCCCGAGAGCAAGGGGGCGATCAGCCTGGCGGCGCGCGAGCATCTGGACAACCTGATTTTTGTCATCAACTGCAACCTGCAGCGGCTCGACGGTCCGGTGCGCGGCAACGGCAAGATCATCCAGGAGCTCGAAGGCGATTTCCGGGGCGCTGGCTGGCATGTCATCAAGCTTTTGTGGGGCAAGGGCTGGGACGACCTGCTGGCGCGCGACAAATCCGGCAAGCTCAGGCAGGTAATGATGGAGACGGTGGACGGCGACTACCAGACCTACCGCGCCATGGACGGCGCCTACATCCGCGAGCATTTCTTTGGCAAATACCCCGAGACGCTCAAGCTGGTCGAACATCTGAGCGACGACGACATCTGGGAGCTGCGCCGCGGCGGCCACGACCCCGAAAAAGTCTTTGCGGCCTTCCACGCCGCCAACGAGCACAAGGGCGATCCCACGGTGTTGCTGGTCAAGACCGTCAAGGGCTATGGCATGGGCAAGGTCGGCGAAGGTCAGAATACGGTGCACCAGACCAAGAAGCTCGCTGACGAGGACATCCGCTACATCCGTGACCGCTTCGCCATC
>JAUCDU010000030.1:0-13789 GCA_034674825.1 Giesbergeria sp. | reverse complement strand
CACTGCGCAGCGCTTCCACGTCCTGCGGCGCGGCTGCGTCGTAACCGTCAATCTCGCCGGCTTCGAGTGCCTGGCGCCGCGCCGGCCCATCGGGTATGGCCTTGAAGATCAGGCTCTCAATGCTTGCCTTGTCGCCCCAATAGGCGTCGTTTCGTGCCAGCACCAGCTTGTCGCCGCGCTGCCATTTGTCGAACTTGAACGGACCGGTGCCCGTCGGGTGTTCGGTGCCGAATTTGCCCGGGAAGCTGAACGAGGCGCCACTGATTTCCACGCCGTCGCCGTACTCCTTGATGGCGGCGGGGCTGACGATGCCAAAGTAGCGCGAGGCCAAAGCCGGGATCAAGGCCGACGATGGCTTGGTCAGATGCAACACAGCCGTCTTTTCATCCGGCGCTTCGCACGATTCGTACAGGCTGGATTTTGGCGAGCTGGGCAAGTCCTGTGTCGCGAACCCACCAAACACGTTCTGCCAGAAGGTGCTCAGGCTCAGGGTCTGCTGCACGTCCTTGAAGTTGTAAAGACGGTCAAAATTGAAACACACTGCCGCCGCGTTAAAGGGCGTGCCGTCGTGGAACGTCACACCGTCCCGCAGCGTAAATCGGTAGGTTTTCCCATCTTCGGACACCGTGTGGGCGCTTGCCAATCCGGGAACGACCTCGGCCGTACCGGGCTTGAGCTGCACCAGCGTTTCGTAGATCTGGTCCAGGATACGCAGCGTGTCGCCGTCGTACACATAGGCCGGATCCAGCGTCCGGGGCTCGTTCGCGAGGCCAAACACGAAGGTTGGAATCAGCTTGTCTGCAGCTGCAGGCGCGGCGGGCGCGGCGGCGGTTGACGCAGAAGGCTCGGCGGGCTTGTCGCAGGCGACCAGTGCGCCAGCCAGCATAGCGGCAATGCCGATGGTGGTGGTGCGGCGTCCAAAGTGGGAAAAGGTCATGGTTTGTCTCCTGGGAGAAGGGGGGATTAGTCTTTGTCGAAAAACTTCATGGCCATCCAGCCATGTGTGAAGGCGGCGCCCGCACGCAGCGCCGAAGCCACCATGATGGCTTCGGCCACTTCGGCCTGGGTGGCGCCGGCCTTCTTGGCACCCGCTACGTGGGCTTCCATGCAGTAAGGGCACTGCGTTGTGGCGGCGACACCGATGGCGATCAGTTCGCGCGTTTTCACTGCGAGGCGGTTCTCGCCTTCAGCGAAAGCCATTTGGTCGAAATCGATGAAAGCCTTGAATGCTTCAGGAGCGCCGGTGCGCAGTTGTTTGCTGAAGGTATGGTCGGAAGGCGCGTGGTAATGCATGGGGAACCGTTCATGAAGTTAAGTAAGGTGAATGCACTGTACAGACCTGTCTGTTCTTCTTGCAAAAGGGTTAACCCTTAGGTAACGTCCCCGACGAGACAATTAATTTCGCAAGGCGGACAAATGCGCCGTATTTCGTGCTATGAAAATCTGAGAACGAAAGAAGGCCTGAGTTGGGCTTCAGGCCAAAAGCTGTCAGATTTTTTGCGGGTATCGCGCCGCGCTGCACCAAGGCAGAAGCAATGTGAAACAAAGTACCTGCCAGCGTTGCCGGCAGCAAGATGCCGCGCGCAGCAGGCGCACCCTCTGCAAACCGTGCGCACACGGCCAAGCCTGCGCAGCGCCTGCGCACCCGAAATGACACTGGCCTGGGCGGCGCGGCAGGCGCGTTGCAACCCGTGAGGGCGCAACTGCCGAACGCGCAAGGCGCTTAGTTCACGATTTCAAGCTGGGTCGCGACGAAAACGCCGTTCACCTGCTCAGCGCGAAAACGCAGCTTGTCGCCGCGCTTGAACCCGCTGGCCGGCGCTCCGCCCTGCACCGTGAACACCATGGTCATGGGCGGCATGCCCAGGTTCTTCAGCTCGCCATGGCGCAGCGTGATTTTTTGTGTGCGCGCGTCCCAACGCGTGACTTCGCCCTCGCTGAGTTCCTGGCCGTCGGCTGCGGGTGCAGAAGCGGCAGCAGCGCTGGGTGCGGCGGTTTGGGCATTTGCCGGGCACCACACCAGAACGAAGCCCAGCGCGACCACGGCGCTTAAAAAACTAGCGTTGCGAGACGACTTTGAACGTGCAGCCGTACCGGCAGTCATGTGGTGGGTCTGTTGCATGTCGGCTCCTTAGCGGTAGCTCGTGAAGACGCGCGTCGAGACCTCGGCGTTCATGAGATTCTTGGTGACCAGCAGCACGTCGTACTTGTCCTTTCGGCCTCCGTATTCGGGGCCGTCCATGCCGGGGCTGCCCACGGGCATACCGGGCACGGTGATGCCCAGCGCCTTGGGCTTTTCCTTCAGGAGCTTGCGCACATCCGCGGCGGGCACATGGCCCTCGATCAGGTAGCCGCCCACCAGCGCGGTGTGGCATGAGCCCAGGCGCTGGGGCAGGCCCAATTGGGCGCGCACGCCGTTGTTGCCGACCTCATGAACCTTGACGTCAAAGCCGGCTTGCTCCATGAGCACGATCCAGTCTTTGCAGCAGCCGCAGCTTGGGTCTTTCCACACCTCCATCGGTGTTTTGGGTGTGGCAGCGCTGGCCAGCAGGGGCATGGCGGTCACGCTGGCAGCCAGGGCGGCGAGCAGCCCCAAGGTTTGGCGACGGGTGGTAGCTTGTTGCATGGTTTTCTCCTGAATCAAAGGGGTTGGCGTGTGGGGGTAACGGTAATGCTGCCGCGCATGCCGGCCTGGAAGTGCCCGGCGATCAGGCAGGCGAAATCGAAGCTGCCCGGGCGGTTGAACTGCCACAGCAGCTCGCCCGTTTTGCCGGGCGCCACATGGGCCATGTAGGGCTCGTCGTGTTCCATGGTGGGGAACTTGACCATCATTTGCGCGTGCGCTTCGAGCGTGTCGGGCGTGCCCAGCACGACCTCGTGCAGGACCTGGCCTTTGTTTTCAACCCGCAGGCGCAGGGTTTCGCCCTGCTTGACTGTGATGTGGTTGGGCGTAAAGCGCATGTCGTCCGTCATGCGCAGCGTGATGGTGCGCTGCACGGCCTTGGCGTTCCCGGCAATGCCCCAGGCCTGCTGTTCTTTTACGAGCGGAGCGTCGGCCTTGCTGTGGTCGGCATTTCCATGCGAAAAAGCGGCGCTAGCGCTCATGATCATTACGCTGGCAGCTATTAATTTGATAAGTCTCATGGTGGTCTCTTGCTAGAAATTAAGGAAGTTCAGTGGTGGCTGTGCCCGTCGCCACCGGGCTTGCGCACGCTGGGCGCCCCGGGCGCTTGGCCGGGGGTGGTCTGGCGCGGCGGCGCAGCCGCAGTGGCCGGGGCGCCGGTCCATTCGCGCGCCACACTGCCGGCGGGGTTGGCGTAGGCGCCCGGGTCTCGGTAGTCGTTCGCGCCCAGGCCATGTCGCACCTTGAGCGTGGTGAACATGCCGCCCATTTCAATCGGGCCAAACTGCCCGGTGCCAGTCATCATGGGGAAGGCGTTGTCGGGCAACGGCATTTCCATGGCGCCCATGTCGGCCATGCCGCGCTCGCCCATCACCATGTAGTCGGGCACGATTTTCTGGATCTTGCCGACCAGGCCTCGGTGGTCCACGCCGATCATGGTGGGCACCTCGTGCCCCATCGCGCCCATGGTGTGGTGGCTCTTGTGGCAATGCAGCGCCCAGTCGCCCGGTTCGTCGGCAATGAACTCCACCTGGCGCATCTGACCGACAGCGACATCGGTCGTCACCTCGGGCCAGCGCGCGCCCTTGGGTACGGGGCCGCCGTCGGTGCCGGTGACTTCAAACTCATGGCCGTGCAGGTGAATCGGGTGGTTGGTCATCGTCAGGTTGCCCACGCGCATGCGCACCCGGTCGCCTTGCCTTGCAACCAGCGGGCTGATGGCGGGGAAGACGCGGCTGTTGAAGGTCCAGATGTTGAAGTCGGTCATGGTGTTGACCTTGGGCGTCATGGCACCGGGCTCGACATCGAAGGCGCCGAGCAGAAAGGCGTAGTCGCGCTGCACCGTCGCAATGTGCGGGTGCTTCGCTCTCGGGTGCGTGATCCACAAACCCATCATCCCCATGGCCATCTGCACCATCTCGTCGGCGTGCGGGTGGTACATGAAGGTGCCGGGGCGGCGCGCCGTGAACTCGTACACAAACGTCTTGCCGGGCGGGATGGCCGGCTGCGTCAGCCCCGACACGCCGTCCATGCCGTTGGGCAGGCGCTGGCCGTGCCAGTGCACGCTGGTGTGCTCGGGCAGGCGGTTGGTGACGAAGATGCGCACCCGGTCGCCCTCCACTACTTCAATGGTCGGGCCGGGGCTTTGCCCGTTGTAGCCCCACATGTTGACCATGAATCCGGGCGCGACTTCGCGCACCACAGGTTCGGCCACCAGGTGGAACTCCTTGACGCCGTCGTTCATGCGCCAGGGCGTGGTCCAGCCGTTGAGCGTGACCACCGGTTGGTAGGGGCGACCGGTGGGCGGCACCAGCGGCCCAGCGGTGTCGGCCGAGCCTTGGGTGACGGGCTCGGGCAGCGCGGCCAGGGCCACGCGGCTGACGGACGAGGCGGCCACAGCGGCCACGGCAGCGCCGGAAAAGAAATTGCGGCGGTTCATGTCAGTGGCCTTGTGTGGAGTTGGCAGATGCGGGGGCGACGCTCAAACCCTGCAGCGCGCCTGGTGAGGTGCCGGTGAGCGCCAGCTGCAGGTCGGTTTCGGCCAACCAAAAATCGCGCTGTGCTTCGGTAGCGGTGGCGACGGCCTGGGCTGCAAGGCGTGCCTCGGCCAGCAGGTCCCACACGCTGGCGAGCATGCCGTTGTAGCGCAGCACGGTTTCCTCCTGAATGAAGCGGCGCAGCGGCAGCACCTCGGCCTGCTGCTGGTGCGCCAAGTCCCAGGCGGTGCGGTAGCTGTGCCAGGCGGTGCGCGCCTCGCTGCGGGCGCGCACGGCGCCCTCTTGCAGCAGAGCGGCGCCTTGCCGCACTTCGGCGCGGGCTCGTGCGCTGGCGGCGCCGCCCCAGTCGAACAGGGGCAGGGGAAGTTCGAGCTCCCAGCCGCGCGTCACTTCGCTGTGGCCGCTGGCCTTGTCGGTGGCGGTGTTGGATTGATAGGCGAGCCCAATGTCGCCAAACACGCTGCCGACACCGGCCCAACCTTGGCGATCGGCCACCTGGTCGAGGTCGCGGCGCAGCGCGCGCAGGTCGAGCCGCTCGCGCAGCGCCGTCGCCTCGATATCGTCTGCGCCCTGCAACGCTGTCGCCTTCGCGGGCAGCGGCGGCAGTTGCTCGGCCAGCAGGTACTGCGTCTGCGTGCCCCACAGGCCCATCAGGCGCGTCAGTTGCTCGCGCTCCAGCGTGGCGCTGAGGCGCGCGCGCGCCAGTTGCGCCGCCGCTTCTTGCTGCACCCCCAGTTCGCGTGCTTGCTGCAAGCGGCTCCAGTTGCCCACGCGGGCCATGCGCCGGGCCAACTCGCCACCGGCATCGGCGGCCTCGGCCATGCGCTCTTGCGCCGCCAGCACCTGCTGCGCCGCCACCGCGCGCAACCAGGCGCGGCGCGTGTCGGCTGCCAGGCGCAGCACATCCTGGCCGGTGGCCAGCGTGGCTTGCTCGATCTGCAGACCCTGCCAACGGGTGCGCCAAGGCAGGGTCAACAGGTCCAGCAAGCCAAAGGAAAGCTGCCGCTCGATTTCGCGCTCGTGGCCATTGGCAAAGCGCCCGAGCGAGAGGTGCGGGTTCGGCAGGGTCAGGGCCTGCACGCGTTGCGCGTCTTGTACGCCCAGCGCCGCCAGGCGCGCCTGCAGGCCAGGGTTGTTGATCAGCGCAATGCGCACCGCCGTGTCGCTGTCCACAGGCTGGCGCAGCCACTGGTCAATCTGGCTCTGCGCCGCAGCCCGCGCCGCTGGGTCGGCCGGGGGCAACTGGGCGGCTGCCGGGATGCGCCCGGCAATGGCGGCTTGCACGTCGCCCTGCAGGCCGTCGGGCGACACGCTGGCGCAGCCTGCCAGCACCAGCGCGGCCGCCAGCGTGCTCAGGGCTTGGATCGGGCGGTTCATGGTTGACCTCCTCGACGCGGCGCCGCGGGGTGCTGGTGCGTGCCGTGGGGCATGCCGTTGTGCATTGCATGTGGCATTTCCTGAGCGGCTCCCGGGCTCGGATGCGGGGCCGTGCCCCGTGCCGGGGCGGAGCGCGCCTGCGCAGCCTCCCAGGTCAGGATGTCGGCGTGGCCGCGCGGGAATTCGGCGACGGCCGCATGGGCGCTGTGCCAGTCGGTCTGCCCCATTTCCACGCCGCCGCTGGCGCGCAGGGGTTGGTGCTGCAGCGCCACCGCGGCGGCTGCCGGGTCGCTGACGGGTGACGGAACGGCTTGGGCGTTGGCCCAACCCGGCAGAGCGGCGGCCGTGCAGGCGGCCAAAATAAAAGAGGACAAAGGGTGCGCAAGGCGCATGAACATCTCCAAAACGGTGAGGGCAGCGGCCGCCGGATCGCCGTATCCGGCACACAAAGGGGCCGGAATACGCGAACAGCGGACGCACCTAGGGCGTCACGGCTCAGGAGATGGGTGGCTTGATGGCCAGCGCAGCAGCGGCGCTGGCAAAGGGCGTGTGCCCCACGGACTGCAAGGCAACAGGCTGCAGCGCCAACGGCTGCAGCAGCGCCGACATGGCGAACAGGGCCGAATGGCAGATGCCACAGGCCGAGCATGTGGGGCCCGATTCATGGCCGCAGTGCGGGGAATCGGCAGCGCCTTCGGCCGTGCAGGCCGAGGTGGTGGCGATTGCGGCAGTTGTTGCGGCGTCGGCGCTATGCGTGCCCGCGTGGCCCTGGTGGTGACTGACCACGCCCTGCTCGGCTGCCATCGCCGCCTGCTGGTGTAGCGGCGCGGTCGGCAAGGCTACCGGGGCCACCCCCATCGCCATGGCGTCGCCCAGCAAGCCCCGCAGGACCAGCAGCATGACCAACACGAAGGAGAAACTGCGGCGCATCACGCAGAATGATACCGGCGGGGAGTCGAAAGTTCCTTTGGTATAGGTAGGGGGATCGTCGACCCTTGAGGATTGCGGGGGGGCGCTGGCAGTTTCATGCCGCCCACGCACAAACCAATCTGCGCTAAAAGAAGAGACTACGCAGCCTCATTGCCGACATAAGTTGCAACTGTGGCCGCAATCTGCTCAGCAAAGTTATAGATGTCATCCACCGACTCCAAAGACACCAGCTCTTCCTCCTTCTGCGCGTTAAAGAACCCGAGTTTCAGTTTCTGCGTGTTGTTGAAGCGTAGCCGGCAGATCGGCTTACGATTGTTGTCATCCAAAAGAATGGCACAGTAACTCTGCGCATCTCGCATCACAACGCGCTTAGTAGGGACAAGATGTCGAATGATCGCCCGCACGGTGTGGAAGCCCTCCAACTCTTCGCTCGTGGTAACGATGAGTGGCCCATTTGCTTCCAAAGCTTCGTCTTGGGCCAAGATAGTCGGCTTCTCGGATACGGTGACTGACTCGGGTGACATAGCCCCCTTCAGTCGTTCGTTGATTCGCTCACCCACAAACTGCTCAAAGGCGCGCTTGGTAATGGCCGTGAACTGATCTCGAATTGCCGGTGTAAATCGCTTTGACCCGAGAAGATCCGAAGAAAGGATGCGCACGAAATCTTCAGATGGATTAGCGACCAGCTCAGCTAGTTTCGTTTGGATAGCTCGCGTGTACTTTAAATCGTTTGCCGTCGTCAAAATCGTGTCGAGATCGAACGCAGACTTGGCAAACTTTTTCAGTTCCTCGACGTCACGTTCTTTGAATTCCAAGATATTGAATTCGAAAAATGATTTCTCGTCCATCTTGTTGGGCTGTTCGAGATCCGTAAAAAATCGATAGACGAGTCCATTCGTAAGAACCGCGAATCTCGCTTCTGTGACGTGGAAGTATCGGAAAAGCTGACCGGCATGATTGATGTTGAGATCACCTCCACATTTTTTGCACTCGAAAAGCATGATCGGCTTCCCATCACGCAGAATTGCGTAATCGACCTTCTCACCCTTCTTGGTTCCGACATCTGATACCAGTTCCGGCGTCACCTCCGTCGGGTCAAAAACGTTGTATCCCAGGGCTTGGATGAAGGGCATGACCATCGCATTCTTGGTCGCCTCTTCTGTTTGAATCATCGCTCTTGTGGCGGTAATTCTGTTCGCCAGTACGCGTAGCTGATCAATGAAATCCATGGCTCTCCCCTTCTTCTTTGAATGAAATTTCTAAAAAGTATGCCTGACCCAAGTCTCAAAGATGCATTTTTATCTGGACGATGCCCAGTCACGACATGTCGCGTCAAAGTGCCTTGGTGGGAAGCGCAATTCCTTCCCCTATAAATCGACGTAGACGTCGCATCGCGGACGATCATAAGGTCGCTTCGTGAACAAATGCGGGTGCGCGTGGTGCCACTCATTCCTGGCCTGAACAACGGTGAAGTTCTGCAGCGACAACACTGCGAACCGTGGACGGGTTCACGGGATACCCTCCACCTCCAACCGCGTTCACAACGCCATCGAGCCCAGCACAATCACCGTGACCGTTGCCAGCACCGGAATCGCCACTGCGCAGACAAAAATATCGGCATAGCTTTGTTTGTGGGTCAGGCCGCAAATGCCCAGCAGCGTGATCACCGCGCCGTTGTGCGGCAAGGCATCGAACCCACCAGAGGACAAGGCCGTGACCCGGTGCATCAGGCCCATGCTGATCCCCTGCGTGCGGCCCAGGTCGGCGAAATGCTCGCCCAGCGCGCCGAGCGCGATCGACATGCCGCCCGAGGCCGATCCGGTGATGCCGGCCAGCACGTTGACGGCCACCGCCAGCGACGCCAAAGGATGATCGGGAAACAGACCCAGCACCTCGTCGCGCACGATCAGGAAGGCGGGCAGCGAGGCGATCACCGCGCCGTAACCCACCTCGGAGGCCGTGTTGAAGATCGGCAGCAGCGAACCCATGGTGCCCTGGTTGACGCTGTCCTTCACATTCGCGAAGCGCTTCCAGTTCGCCGCCAGCGCCAGCAGGATCGATGCCACCAGCGCCACGATGATGGCCCAGATGCCGGCCACCGAGGACAAGGTGGTTGCGCCGTACTGTGGCTCGGCCAGGTAGCCGGCGTTCATAGTGGGGATCACCAGGTAGGTGAACGCTGCGTTGAGTGCCACGACCACCACCACCGGCGCAATCGCCAGAGCGAAGCTCGGCAAGGGCGCATCCCCGGCCAGCGCAGCATCCGCCGCCGTGACCTTGTGCACGCCATAGCCTTCATCGCGTGCTTTCGCTGCCGCTGCACGGCGGTTCAGCCACAGCGTGCCGCCCAGCAGCATGATCAGCCCGGCCACCGTGCCCAGCACAGGCGCGGCAAAGGCGTTGGTGCCAAAGAACGGCATCGGAATCGCGTTCTGGATCGCGGGCGTGCCCGGCAGCGCGGTCATGGTGAAGGTGAACGAGCCCAGCGCGATCGCCGCAGGCAGCAGCCGTTTGGGGACGTCGGCCTGACGGAACAGCGCATTGGCGATGGGGTAAATCGCAAACGCAACAACGAACAGCGACACGCCGCCAAAGGTCAGCACGCCACAGGCCAGCACCACGGCGGTGATGGCGCGCTGCGCCCCGACACCGTCAACAATGCGCTCGGCAATCACCCGGGCCGAGCCGCTGTCGGCCATCACCTTGCCAAAAATAGCCCCTAGAAGAAACAGCGGGAAGTACAGGACCACATAGCCGCCCAGTGCCGTCATGAAAACCTGCGTGTAGGTCGCCAGCACGGGCAGATCACCGCTCATCAACACCGCCAGCAAGGCCAGGAGCGGCGCCAGGATCAAGACGTTGATGCCCCGGTAGGCCAGGTACATCAACAGCCCAAGCGACAAGAAGATCCCGATCAACGCCATTGAATGCCTATCATTTTTTTGTGATGTATTTTTCGGTCAACCGGGAACTGTACAGGGCCGATTCGGGCGCCAAGTGGACCACCTGCCAGCGTGGCAGGCTCGCCTCTGCTGAGGGCCGTTCTTTGAACCGGGCCATCAGGGCGTCAACAGAAAATGCCTTACCCCCACGGGCAAGTTCGCCCTCACCCTCGCCCTAGCATCTGCTGCACCAAAGGATGCATCACCTTGCGTTCCGTGCTGATCGCGTAGTAATGCTGCTGCACCCCCTCGCACGCGCCAATCAACTTCACGTGGCTGCGTTGCAGCAGCTCGTCTGCAGCGTCCAGGGCTGCGGGAAAGACACCCAGGTCGGTGCTGCCAAAAGTCTCCAGCAAGGCACTGTCTTCTATTTCGCCCACCACGCGTGGGCGCAAACCGTGCTGGCTCAGCCACCGGTCGAGCTGACCGCGCATCACCGAGTGCGTGGTGGGCAGCAACAGCGGCACTTGCTGCAGCGACGCCGGAAAACCTTGGTGCGCCACCTTCCACCAGTGGGCAGAGCCGTACCAGCCGATATCTGCGCTGCCCAGCGAATGGCTGTGCACCTTCAGCTGGGTGTTGGAGGGGGCGGGGTGGTCGGTCAGCACCACATCGAGCTTGTGCAGCACCAGGTCGGCCAGCAGGTCGGCCATTTCGCCGTCGTCGCACAGCAAGCGCAGGTTGGGCACCGCCAGCACCGGCTGCAGCAGGTGCCGCACCGCCAGCTTGGGCAGACCGTCGGCAATGCCCACGGCCAGGCGCACTGAAGGCGCTTGGGCGGTGGCCAGTACCTGTTCGGGCAAGGCCTGAGACAGCTGGAAGATTTGGTCTGCCTGCTGCAGCGCCACTGTGCCGGCTTCGGTCAGCGCCAGCCCACGGCCAGCGGGCTTGAGCAGCTGGCAACCCAAGTCGCGTTCAAGTTCGCGCACCTGTGCGCTGACCGTCTGCACGGCCATGTTCAGTCGTTCGGCCGCGCGCGACATGCTGCCTTCTTTGGCCACTACCCAGAAGTAATACAGATGGCGGTGGTTGAAAGGCAGACTCATATTCAGTTTTTACAGGAACTTATTTCAGGCATTGTCTTCTTTTTCCGAAGTTTAGGAAGCCTTACGGTACGCCGTTAAACGCACAAGCCGTTTGGCTTTTCAACTTTCAGGATATTTTCATGCCCACCAACCGCTCACATGCTCCCCTTCGCTCCACCGCAGCTGTCGTGGTTGCGCTGACCATTGCCTCGCTGATGGCTCCTACGCTGGCGCACGCCAAGCGGTTGGGGGGTGGCGCACGGTCCGCGCCTTCCAACTTCAAGCGGGCTCCGGCCCCAGCGCCCGTCGCGGCGCCTAAGGCAGCAGCGGCCCCCGCCGCAGCCGTGGCACCAGCCGCAGCGGCACCGGCCGCCGCTGCGCCTGCGCGATCGGGCCTTGGCTCCACGCTAGGCGCTGCCGTGGTCGGCGGCGCGGTGGGCTCAATGGCCGGCAACGCCATCGCTGGCGGCATGTCGCAGAACAAGGATGCCGCCAAGGCCAAGGAAGCAGAAGCTGCAGCCGCCGAAAAGGAGGCTCAGGAGCTGCAGCACAAGGCCGATGAGGCCAAAGCCAAAGCGCAAGCCGCGCGCGCGGCGGTCAAGTAAGCAATCGCTGCAAGGCCTGACAGCTTGAACCACTCCCATTTGTCACAGGTGACTTTATGAACGAAAGATTTCCCATCTACGGCCATCCCACGGGCCAGGCGCTGAGCGCCGAACGCAACCAGGTCTTGCGCAACACCTACTGGCTGTTGGCGCTTTCGATGGTGCCCACCGTGCTGGGCGCGTGGCTGGGTGTCGTCACGGGCTTTGCCGGCGCCCTCTCTCCTGGCATTGGCCTGATGCTGTTTTTGGGCGGAGCCTTTGGCTTCATGTTTGCGATTGAGAAGACCAAAAACTCGGCCGCCGGCGTGTTCGTGCTGTTGGCCTTCACCTTCTTCATGGGGCTGATGCTCTCGCGCCTGGTCGGCAGTGTGCTGGGCCTGGCCAACGGCGCTGAGCTGATCATGACAGCGTTTGCCGGCACGGGCGCTATCTTCCTGGGCATGGCGAGCTTGTCGTCTGTCATCAAGCGCGACCTGTCTGCCATGGGCAAGTGGCTGTTTGTGGGCGCCTTGTTGATTTTGGTGGCCGGTATAGCCAACTTCTTCCTGCAGTCGAGCGCCCTGATGATCACACTGGCGGTGTTGATGGTGGGCGTGTTTACGGCCTTTATCTTGTACGACCTGAAGCGCGTGCGCGACGGCCATGAAACCAACTACATCACGGCAACGCTGGGCGTGTACTTGAGCCTGTTCAACGTGTTTCAGGCGTTGCTGATGCTGCTGGGTATTGGCGGGCGCGAGGAATAAGCGTTTCGCGTTCAAGCGGGCCGGGTTGCCAAGGCCCGGCCTTTTTTTGGCCCGAGCGGTCCTTGATTTTTAGTCGCTTATCGCGCCGCGCTGCGGCCCACCCCCATGGAAATTTTGCTCGACCCCAATATCTGGATCGCTTTTGCGATGCTGACCGCCCTGGAAATCGTCCTCGGCATTGACAACATCATTTTCATTTCCATCCTGGTGGGGCGCCTGCCGCCCGAGATGCGTGACAAGGCGCGCCGCATGGGACTTGGCTTTGCGATGGTCTCGCGCCTGGGCTTGCTGTTTGCGCTGAGCTGGATCATGGGCCTTACCGCAGACCTGTTCACTGTGGCAGGTATGGGCATCAGTGGCCGTGATTTGGTGTTGCTGTTTGGCGGCGTGTTCCTGCTTTACAAAGCCTCGCATGAGATCTTTGTAGAGGTCGAGGCGAACGAAGACAAGGCGCCGCACGCCTCGGACGCCGCAGCCCTGAAGGCATCCGGCAGTCGCTTGTTCTGGGCCGTGATCGGCCAGATTGCGGTGATCGATATCGTGTTCTCGCTCGACTCGGTCATCACCGCCGTCGGCATGGTCGACACCATTGGCGTCATGGTGGCTGCTGTGGTGGTGTCAGTGGGCGTGATGCTGGTGGCGGCAAAGCCGATTGGCGATTTCGTCGATCGCCACGCCTCGGTCAAAGTGTTGGCGCTGGCCTTCTTGGTGATGGTCGGCATGGCGCTGACCGCCGAAGCCTTTGACCAAGCCATTCCCAAAGGCTACATCTACGCCGCCATGGCGTTTTCGCTGGCTGTGGAGGCGCTTAATATCCGCGCTCGCGCACGGCGGCTGCAGAAGGCGGCGCCCACGCGAGAGGCTTGACCAGGCGCCAGCGGCCTCGGCAGGCCTGATACGGGGCGAGCGACGGACGAGTGCGTGCGCGATGCTCACGCGGCACATCCACACACCCGCAGCACATCGCCCCCATACGCCTCCAGCTTCTTCGCCCCCATGCCACTGATCCCCTCCAGGTCCGCCAGCGTTGCCGGGCAGCGCTCGGCAATCGCCGCAAGGGTGGCGTCGTGGAAGATCACATAGGCGGGCAGGCCGTGTTCGCGTGCCACCTCGGCGCGCCAGGCTTTGAGGTTGATGAAGCGCACTTGCGCGGCCTGGTCCAGCGCGGCGGCGGCCGGCGGCAGGGTGCCTGCCGGGCTGCGGCGGCGTTTGCGCTCGCCGGGGGCTGCCGCCACGGTCTCGCGCAGGCGCACGGGCACTTCGCCGCGCAGCACAGTGCGCGAGGCGTCGGTGAGCGCCAGTGTCTCGAAGCTGTGGCCGTTGTCCAGGTGCACCTTCTCCAGGCCCACCGCGCCGGTAGCGACGAGTTGCCGCAAGACACCGCGCAGTTGCTGCTCCGAGAGGTCGGCGCCCAGGCCAAAGGTGCTGAGTTTTTCATGGCCGAACTGGGCCACTTTGTCGGTGGCTTTGCCGCGCAGCACGTCCATCAAATGCCCGGCGCCAAAGCCAATGTGGCTGGCCTGCTGCACGCGGTAGATGGTGGA
>JAUCDU010000029.1:0-13843 GCA_034674825.1 Giesbergeria sp. | reverse complement strand
GCGCTGGAAAAGCAGGTGGGCGCGCCGCTGTTTGCGCGCGAAGCGGCCGGGCACAGGCTCAGCGAGGCCGGACGCGGCCTGCTGCCGCAGGTCGAAGGCATGGAGGCGGCGTTTCTGGCGGTGGAGCACGCCGCGCCCGGGGTGCGCCAGGGCTTGCACGGCGCGGTGCGCATTGGCGCCACCGAAGGTTTTGGCAACCTGGTGCTGGCGCCGCAACTGGCGCAGTTCGCCGCCGAACACCCGGGTTTGGTGATTGATTTGCTCGCCTTGCCCCGGCTGGTGCACCTCTCGCGGCGCGAGGCCGACATCGTGATCTCGCTCGAGCGCCCGGCGCGCGGTGCGGTGCTGGTGGTGAAGCTGGCCGAGTACGCGCTGCAGCTTTACGGCGCAGAGGCCTACCTGACGGCGCGCGCGCCAATCAAAACCGCAGCCGACCTGAGCGGCCACAGCTTTGTCAGCTATGTGGACGATTTGCTCTTCACCAAAGAGCTGCAAATACTGGACGAACTGCACCGGCCGGCGCATTTCTCCTTGCGCAGCACCAGCGTGCTGGCGCAGTACGAAGCCGTGCGTGCGGGCGCCGGCCTCGCGGTGCTGCCGGCGTTTGTCGCGGCGCAGGACGCAAGCCTGCAGGCCGTGCTGCCGGGCACGGCGCGCTTTGTGCGCACCTTCTGGATGTCCATGCCCGAAGAGAACAAGCATGTCGCACGCATGCAGGCCACCTGGGCCTTTTTGCGCAGTGCCGTGGGCGCGCAGCAGGCGCTGCTGCTGCCGCCTGCGCCAGACGGACAATTGGCGGGCTAACGCTTGTCTTTTCCTGCGACCGAGGCCAGCGGTCTGCCGTTAGGGTGGTGCGGCGGGGCTTGGCACTGGTTTCGCGTTCAGAACTTTGTTTGTCAGGTGCCGCGCAGGAGTGCAGCGCAATGTCTTTACTTATCACGGGCCTCACCTCGCTTGCGTCCTTGCTGATGAATGCCGCCTCGAGCCGGGCGGACAAGCGTGGCTCGCCGCGCCAGCAGGGCGAGTCGCCCGATGCCGGGCCGGCCGCTAAAGTCCAATTGAGTCAGGAGGCGCAGGCGCTGGCCGGTTTGGCCGGGCAGGGCGCGATGTTTGCGCAGGCGATTGCGCCCGGGGCAGTGACGGCGGTGCACGGCGGCGCAGGCGCCGCGCCAGCACGTGCCAAGCCGGCAATGGCGGTGTCGAGCCAGGATTTTCAGGGCTTGCTCGAGCGCTTTGGTGCCGACGCCGAGCAATCGAAGCTGCTCACGGCAGGCTTTGACACCGACCAAAACGGGTCGATCTCGCGCGCCGAATTCCTGCAAGGTCTGGGGCGCACGGCGCACAAGGGCGGTGCGGACAGTTTCTCACAGGCGCTTTTGCAGCTGATGGATCGCGGCGGGGATGCCAACGCCAGCGTCAGCAAGCAGGAGTTCGCCGCATTCACCACCGCGTTTGCCGAGGCGACACGCGGGCGGCGCGCCTGAAACGCGCCTGGCCCGCCCGATGCTGCTCGGTGCCGCCCGGTGCCGCCCGGTGCAGGCGGGCAGGTTTATATCCGGCCCATCAGCAGCAGCACGATCAGGATCACCACCACCAGACCGAGGCCGCCACTCGGGCCGTATCCCCATGAACGGCTGTGGCCCCAGGTGGGCAGCACGCCTATCAGCAGGAGGATGAGGACGATCAGCAGAATGAGCGAAATAGACATGGTTGTTTCCCTTTGTTGTAAGACGCGCTCATCTTGCTTGTGCGCAAGGCACTTCGACGTAGGCGCATGGCCATCGCCCAAGTCAGCTTTTGGCCGCTCACGAGGCGGTCTGGTGCTGGCAAATTGCTATATAAAAAATAGCTATAAATGCCTTTAAGCACTGCGCTGCAGGTTTTTTTTGCCGACTTTTTACAGAGCGGCAGGCAACGGGTACGATTGGGCGAAATGCCGCGTCCAAAACCTATGTTTCGCCTTCCATACTGGGTGCCCGGGGCATTGCTGGTCGTGATCGGGCTGTTGTTTTCCACCTTGCTGTATTTTGAACAGCAGCGTCGCCTGAACGCCATTGAGCAATCACGTTTTGAGCAGCGGGCCAGTGAAATCAACCTGGCACTCAAGAGGCGGCTGACGGGCTTGACGGAAGTGGTCTATGGCTTGCGCGGATTGTTCGTCGCCAATCCGAATCTGACGAGGGAGCAGTTCGACCGGGCTGCCAATGAGCTTGATGCACCCAGCCGCAACGCTGGTCTGGTGAACCTGGCTTTCACCCGGCGTGTGGCGGCTGCGGATGTGGGGGCGTTCGAGTCGCGGGTCGGCGCGGAATTGAGCGCGCAAGGCTATGCGTCGCCCGGCTTCAAGATCCACCCGACAGCAGAGCGTGACGAGTACTTTGTTGCCGACTACGTCTGGCCGCAGAGTGGCAACGAATCCATTTTCGGCCTGGACATCAGCACACAACCGGCGAACCTGCAGGCGATGCGGCATGCACGCGACAGCGGCGAAGCGGTGGTGTCGAAGCCCTTTTCGCTGCTTCAAGCGAGCGAGTCTGAGGCAGGCGCAGTGCTGCGCATGCCGGTGTACGACGTAGAGCGTGTGGACGGAAAGGTCCCGCCACCTGAGCATTTTTTGGGGGCGGTGGCGGCCACAGTGAATCTGACGCAGCTGATGCAGGCGGTGATGTCAGATGGCAATGCAGAGGGAGTGAGCGTGCAGCTTGCCGATATGGGCGGCATCAGTGAAATGCGCGAGAACGTCCAAGGGCACAATTTCTACCAGGGCCAGACTGGCAGGCCACTCGAGCATTTGCAAGCCTATGCGCGAGACATTGCGGTGCAGGGTCGCCATTGGCAACTGGTGTTTCGCGCGACTGATCGTTTTTTGAGTCCGCCCGAGCGCCGCTTGCCCACCAATACTGCAGCCGTAGCGGCGTTGTTGACGCTGCTGCTGGGCGCCGTGGTCACGCTGCTCCTGCGCCAAAGACGCTTGGCTTTGGTGCGCGCGTACCGCTCCGACGCAGCGCGCGAGCGCAGCGATGACCAGTTCCGGGCCTTGTTCACGCAAGCGGCGGTGGGCGTGGCGCGGGTCGAACTGGAGTCGGGCCGCCTGAGCGAAGTCAACCCCCGCTTTTGCACCATCGTCGGACAGTCTGAACAGGCGCTGCGCGGCAGCGTTTTTGCGGATTTGTTCGAGCCGGGCGCAGAGGCCGCACAAGGGCGGCAGCAATTGCAGGCGCTGCGCACGGTGGACGGCGGTGAGTTCAGCCTGGAGCTGCCCCTGGCTGGCGCAGCGTCGCGCCCGGCAGCGGATTCGGGCGCGCTGGATGCGATTGCGGGTACCTCGCCGCGTTGGGTCTCGCGCACTGTCTGTGCGATGCGCTCAGGCAATACCACGCCGACGCATGCCATTGTGGTCATGCACGATATCAGCGCACGCCGCGCCATCGAAGACGCGCTGCGTCGCAGCGAGTCGCGCCTGCGCGCGTTGCTGCAGCGCCTGCCCGTGGGCGTCATGCTGATAGATCACGACCGCACGACGGTGTTTTGCAACCAGCGCTTCACCGAACTGACGGGCTACACCCAAGCGGATTTGGCCACGTCCGACGACTGGTGGACCAAGGCTTACCCAGACCCGGCCTACCGCGCCCGCTTGCACGCCGACTGGCGGCAGGCCTATCGGCTGGCGCGCGACAGCGGCAGCGAATTTCGGGCCAGCGAGCACGAGGTGGTCGGGCCCGATGGGCAGGCGCGCGCGCTGGAGCTTTCTGCGGTCATTGTCGAGAAGCAGATGCTGGTCACCTTCGTCGATCTTTCGCAGCGCAAGGCCGCTGAGCGGGAAATCCGCAACCTGGCGTACTACGACGTGTTAACCGGGCTGCCGAATCGGCGCTTGCTGGTCAACCGCATCGAGCACGCGATCGCGCATTGCAAAGCGCCGTCGCGCTGCGCACTGCTGATGCTTGATCTGGACAACTTCAAGGCGCTCAACGACACACGGGGCCACGAGCGCGGCGACGCGCTGCTCAAGTTGGTGGCGGAGCGCATCCTCGCCTGCGTGCGCTCAGACGACACGGTGGCGCGGCCGGGCGGCGACGAATTTGCCGTGCTGCTGGAGGGTGTGGGCGACAGCACCGAGCAGGCCATTGCCCACTGCAATCGCATTGCCCAGACGATTCTCGACGCTTTGCGCGCGCCCTATCTGATTGATGGCGAAGCGCACCACAGCACGCTGAGCATGGGCATTGCCCTGGTTTCCGCGAACGACAAAGGCGCCGACGACGTGCTGCAGCGCGCCGACCTGGCGATGTACCAGGCCAAGGCTGCCGGCCGGGACACGCTGTGCTTCTACGACCCGAGCATGCACGCGCAGGCCAGCGAGCGCGCCGCGCTGGAAGAAGACATGCGCGCCGGCATGGCTGCGGGCCAGTTCGAGCTGTATTACCAGCCGCAGATGGACCATGGCCGTATCGTCGCCGCCGAAGCGCTGCTGCGCTGGCGGCATCCGCAGCGCGGCTTTGTATCACCCGCGACCTTTATTCCAATGGCCGAGGAATCCGGTCTCATTTTGCCGCTCGGGCAGTGGGTGCTGGAGCAAGCCTGCCTGACGCTGGCGCAGTGGACGAACGATCCGGTGCTGTCCGAGTTGTCGCTTGCCGTCAATGTCAGCCCTCGGCAGTTTCGTCAGGCCGAGTTCATTCAGCAGTTGCTGGGCACGCTGGCCAGCACTGGTGCTGCGGCGCGGCGCCTCAAGCTGGAGCTGACTGAAGGGCTGCTGCTGCACGACGTGAACGAATCGGCCGCCCGCATGACCGAGTTGAAGTCCTACGGCGTGGGTTTTTCGCTGGACGACTTTGGTACCGGCTACTCGAGCCTGTCCTACCTCAAACGCCTGCCGCTCGACCAGCTCAAGATCGACCAGAGCTTTGTGCGCGATGTGCTGACCGACCCCAACGACGCGTCCATCGTGCGCACCATCGTCGCCCTGGGCTCCAGCCTGGGGCTTCAAGTGGTGGCCGAAGGCGTGGAAACTGCAGCGCAGCGGGACTTCCTTGAGCGCCAGCACTGCCACGCCTGGCAGGGTTATCTGCTCAGCCGCCCGGTGCCGGTGGAGCAGTTCGTGGCGCTGGTCAGAAAGCACGCCGGTCGCTGACCGCCGGGCGGTTGCTGCCGGGCTTAGGCGTTCGTAAGTACCATTAAAAAAGATAGCAATAAAACCAATAGGGATGAGCGCTAGAACCTATTTTTCTCGAAATTACTAACCCTGAACGTCAATGCGCACCGGCCGCGGCGCCCGCGCCCTCTGCGCTGCCCGGCCGACGCGTGAACCAGATCAGGCCGATCAGCACCAGGAACAGACCGGCCGAGGCCAGAAACACGTCGTCCGCCGCACGCGTAAAGGCCTGCTGGTTGATCAGACGGTTGATTTGCTCCAGCGCCTGCTGCTGCGACATGCCCAGGCCGGTCAGTTGCTGCATCGTCTGCCCAAACACGCCCTGGCCCTGCACCAGGCCTTCTGTCAGGTGGGCGTGGTGCAGCGCAGCGCGGCTTTCCCAGAGCGTGGTGGCGACCGAGACGCCCATGGCGCCCGCCATGATGCGCACGAAGTTGCTGAGGCCCGCCGCCGCGGGAATGCGCTCGGGCGGCAGATCGGACAGCGTGATGGTGGTGAGCGGAATGAAGAAGAACGCCATGGCCGCGCCCTGGATCAAGGTCGGCACCAGGATGTGCCAGAAATCGGTCTCGGTGGTGAACTGCGAGCGCATCCAGAGCACCAGCGCAAACACCACGAAGGCACCGGTGGCCATGCGGCGCGGGTCCCAGTCCCCCACCTTGCGCCCGACCAGCGGCGTGAGCATGATCGCGAAGATCCCCACTGGCGCCAGCGCCATGCCGGCGGTGGTGGCGGTGTAGCCCATGAACTGCTGCAACCACAGCGGCAACAGCACCACATTGCCAAAGAACAGAGCGTAGGCCACCGACAGCGACAACACGCCAAAGGCAAAGTTGCGCTCGCGAAACAGCGTCAGGTCGATGACCGGGTGCGCGTCCGTCAGCTCCCACACCAGAAACACCGCGAGCGCCACCACCGCGATGATCGCCAGCGCCAGGATGAGCGGCGAGGAAAACCAGTCCAGCTCCTTGCCTTTGTCGAGCATGAGCTGTGCACAGCCGACCCAGATCACCAGAAGCGACAGCCCCAAGGTGTCGATGGGGAGCTTGGTGCGCGGCGTTTCGCGGTCCCGGTAAATGCTCCATGTCACGGCTGCCGCCAGCAAACCCACGGGGACGTTGATATAAAAAATCCACGGCCAGGAGATGTTGTCGGTGATCCAGCCGCCCAGCAGCGGCCCCATCACCGGCGCCACCAGCGTGGTCACGCCCCACAGCGCCAGCGCCATGCCGGCGCGTGTGCGCGGGTAGCTGGCCAGCAGCAGCGTTTGGGACAGCGGAATCATCGGCCCGGCCACCAGACCTTGGAGCACGCGAAACACCACCAGCATTTCCAGCGACGTGGCAAAGCCACACAGCCAGGACGTGAGCACAAACAGCAGGATGCTCAGCGTAAACAGGCGCACCGCGCCAAAGCGCTGCGTCAGCCAGCCGGTCAAGGGCACCGAAATCGCATTGGCGACGCCGAAACTGGTGATGACCCAGGTGCCTTGCGCAGGGCTGGCACCCAAGTCTCCCGCAATGGCGGGGATGGAGACGTTGGCGATTGACGAGTCGAGCACGTTCATGAACGTGGCGAGCGACAAGGCCACCGTTCCGAGCAGCAAGGTCACGCCGTGCAGCGGCGGGTGGGCGGCCACGGGAGGGCGCGGAGCCTGCGTTTTCGTCACGGGCGGCTCGGCAGACACCGGGCTGGCGGTGGAGGCGTTGGCGGCAGTCATGCAGGCAGCCGGCTGTTACTGCGGCGTTGCTGGTTGCGCGCGCCCGACATGCTGCTTGCCGAGGTTGGCGCTGATCGTGCGCTGCACGGCTGCTTCGGCGGCCTGCATTTGGGCGTCAAAGACTGTGGTGGCGGTGAGCGGGGTGCTGCGCTGTGTGTCGGCAACCGTCTTGCCGCTCTGGTCGGCCGTGTCCACGGTGACGTCCATCGACAGGCCAATGCGCAGCGGGTGCTCGGCCAGCTCGGCAGCGTCAAGCGCGATGCGCACCGGCACGCGTTGCACCACCTTGATCCAGTTGCCGGTGGCGTTTTGCGCTGGCAGCAAGGCAAAAGCAGCGCCGGTGCCTGCGCCCAGACCGGTCACGGTGCCGTGGTAGCGCACCTTCTTGCCGTACACGTCGGCTTCCAGTTCGACACTCTGGCCAATGCGCAGCGCCTGCAACTGGCTTTCCTTGAAGTTGGCATCGACCCACAAATCATCCAGCGCCACCACCGTCATCAAGGGGGCGCCCGCCGCCACACGCTGTCCGAGCTGTACGCCGCGCTTGGCAACGGTGCCGGCCACTGGCGCGACAAGCTCCATGCGCTGCAGCGCCAGGAATGCCTCGCGCACCTTGGCGGCGGCGCGTTGCACGCTGGGGTGCTCCTCGATGCGTGTGCCGTCCGTCTGCGTCTGGCTGGCCACCAACTGCTCCTGCGCGGCCAGCAAAGCGGCCTGGGCGGCGGCGGCAGAACTTTTGGCCGTGTTGACCACGGCGTTGGCGTGCTGGAATTCTTCCTTGCCGACCGCGCCACTCGCCATCAGCGGCGCGCGGCGGCGCACGTCGTCTTGCAGGCGCGCCACTTCGGCTTGCGCGCGCGCCAGGTCGGCGCGGCGCAGGCGAATTTGCGCCTGCAGCGTGGCATTGTTGGCATACAGGCCGCGCACCTCGCGCACCGTTTGCGCCAGTTGCGCCTGCGCCTGATCGAGCGCGATACGGGCGTCCGCCGGGTCCAGGCGCACCAAGGTCTGCCCGGCGTTCACATGCTCGGTGTCCTGCGCACCAATGGCCACCACGGTGCCGGCCACCTGGGGCGTGATGAGCACCACATTGCCCGCCACATAGGCGTTGTCGGTGGACTCAAAGTGGCGCCCGCTGAGCCAATGCCAGGTGCCCCAGCCGATGCCCACCAGCACTGCGACCGCAATCAGGGTCAGGCCGCGGCGGCGCGCGTTCTTTTTTTCATTGGGAGTGCGAGGTTCGCTCATGGTCGGGTTCGAAGGTGGAGCCAAGAGAAGGCGAGAAGGATGGCGGGTTAGGGCTTACAGGCTCTAGTGCGCCGCAAGCTGCAAGCTGGCGGTGTCGTCGCTCCAGCCGCCGCCCAGCGCGTGCATCAGTGCCAGGCGTGTGTCCAGCGCGCGCGCCTGCAAGGCCACGGCCTGGCGCTGCTGCACAAGCACCTGGCTTTCGGTGCTGAGCACCAGCAGGTAGTTGCCCAAGCCGGCGCCGTAGCGCTCTTGGGCGAACTGGAACGCCTTGTCGGCGCTGGCGCCGGCCTGCTGCTGCAGGTGCTGCTGGCGCGCGAGGGAGGCTATGGAGGCGAGCGCATCGCCTGCCTGTCGCACGGCTTCGAGCACGGTGGCGTTGTACTGGGCGATGGCGGCGTCCAGTTCGGCCTGGCGACCGCCGAGCTGGGCGCGCAGGCGTCCGCCGTCAAAAATGGGCAAACGCAGCGCGGGCGCCACGCCGATTTGCCGCGAACTGCCTTGCAGCAAGTGGTTGAGCCCAAGGGCGTTGAGGCCCACAAAGGCCGTCAGGTTGATGTTCGGATAGAACTCGCTGCGGGCAGCCGAGACGCCATGGGTGGCCGCTTCAATGCGCCAGCGCGCGGCCACCACGTCGGGCCTGCGGCCGAGCAGGTCGGTGCCGAGTGTCTCGGGTACGGCGGGCAGCGCCAGCGCAGCCAGTTGCGGTGACAGCGCCGCCTGGCGCTCGGGCGCCTGGCCGGCCAAGGCCGCAATCTGCCGCCGTGCCAGCGTGGTTTGCTCCACCAGCGCTTCGATTTGCGCGCGCGCGGCTGGCAGGGCCGCCTGGGCCTGCGTCAGCTCAACCTTGCTGTCGAGTCCGGCGGAGACGCGTTCCTCGGTCAGGCGTGCCATTTGCAGGCGCTGCGTGAGCGCCTGCTCGGCCACCTGCTGCTCAGCCAACAGTCTTGCAAGTGCCACATAGGCGCGCGTGAGCTGCAAGGCGAGGGCGTTGGCGGCGGCGGCGGCGTCGGCCTGCGCAGCGCGGGCCTGGCCGAGAGTGGCCTCAAGCTCCGCGTGGTGCAGGCCAAAAAAGTCGGGCGCCCAGCTGAGCGTGGCCTGCAGGTTCGCGCTGTCGTAAACATGGCCGGCGACGGGCGGCGGCACCAGTCCATTGGCGGTGTAGCGCTGGCGTGTGGCGTCGACCGAAAGCGCCGCCTGCGGCCCGTTGGCGGCGCGCTTCGCTTGTGCGAGCGAGGCGGCCTGCGCTGCCCGGGCGCGGGCGACGAGCAGACTGGGTTGGCCCGCCAGCGCTTCGTCCAACAGGGCATTGAGCTGTGGATCGCCAAGTGCCGTCCACCAGCGTTGTTGCGGCAGGTGTTCCTGTGGTGTGGCCTGTTCGGACAGGCCAAGCGCTTGCGGCTGCGTTGCGGCCAGCGGTGCGTGGGATGCGCCGGGGTTGGCGCAGGCGCCCAACAGGCTGGCTGCAGCCACAGAAAGTGCAGCGCGCAGGAAACGGCCGCGCAAGCGCCGGGGCATGGGTTCGTGCATGGAAAAGGCTTGAGAAAATCAGTTGCGGGCGACCGCGCCGTTGGCCAGCATGCGGCGCAGCAGCTCCATGAGTTGCTGCCACTCGGCGCCCGAAAAACCTGCCAGGTGCGCGTTCAGGGTGTCTGCCAATACGGGCGCGAGTTCTTCCGCCATCGCGGTGCCCAGGTCGGTGGTGCGCACGTGCACCACGCGCCGGTCGCTGGTCGAACGCTCACGCAACACCAGGCCCTTGGCCTCCAGGCGATCCAGCAGCCGGGTGACGGTGGCGGGGTCGGCTTCCAGCTCGCGCGCCAGCACCGCGAGGGTGGTGTTCTCGCAGCGCGATATCTTGTACAGCGGCAGGCACTGCGCCAGGGTCAGGCCACTGCCTTGCAATTGTGCGTCGGCATGGGCACGGATCGACGAGAGCACGCTGCGCAGCAAATAGCCGACGCTTTGCTCCGGCAACACATTGGCGGTGGAATAAAACGCGGCTGGCGCTGCGGCCGCGTTGGATGGCGCAGAAAGCTCAGGCAGCGGGTCGGGCAAAGGCATGCCCGAATTTAATTGACACGACAATTATTGCCAAGGCAACTATATCGATGTCCTCGACGCAGTCAGGGTTTTTTTGGCGCTCGGATTTGAAGTTGCGGCCTGCTCCTGCCTCAGCGCCTTGCGCCCTGCTGCGGTAATGGCGAGTACGCGACCCAATTGATTTTCGGATCCGGGGGCGGGCAAGAGTGCTGCCACATAGCCCGCCGCGCGCAATACACGCAGGCGGTCAATGTCGTGTTCCGCTGTGAATGTGCATGGCAGTGTGGTTTGCGCGATTTCGCGCAGCAGTTCCATCGGCATGGGAGCCTCCGCGACCTTAAGACTTTCTTTTTTAGACCAACCCCGCGTTGATTTCAAGCTTGGAAACATCCTGAAACCAGGCAGCCGTGCCGGCCCCGCGGCTGCGACTTTGCGACAGCTGTCGCTCGCCAAACCTGTGCCAGCAAGCGGTTGCAGGCGCCAGTGATACCGCGCATGGAGGATGCTGACGCTACCAATTTAATAGCTGATAACGCTTATCCAGTAAGCGATAGCAGCCAATTTCTATCAAAATATTTGCTGGCCCAGCAGCGCAATCGCCACCACCAGCACGCCGAGCGCCAAATTCAGCGCCACGCCCATGCGCACGCTTGCCAATGCGGCAGCGCCTGTCGGCCAGTCGCCAGCGGCAACTGCGCGCGCCAGACGTGCAAACGGCACCAGGCGCACAAAGGCGAACACGGCAATCATCACCAAACCGAGTGCCGCCATGGCATGCCAGTTCCACGGCATGCGAGCGCCTGCGCGGGCCGCCAGAAACATGAGGCCGAGGCCGCTCGCCAGGGTCAGCAACGCGGCTGCCAATACCCAGTTCAGGAAGCGCGTCAGCACCGCGTGCATCAAGCGCAGCCGCTCAGGCGGTGCCAGCAGGGGCAGGGCCGGGCGCAGGCAGAAATGGGCGAACGCCATGCCGCCGACCCAGACGACGACGCTGAGCAGGTGGACAAAGAGAAGCAGGGCAGACATGGCAGCAATCGATCAAAAGGGGCCACCATTGTGGCGGCCTGACGGAAAGCCTCACGCTTTCGTGCCTATGCGCCCATGAACCCCAGGTCTTGCTCGCTGAAATTGCGCAGCCGGGGCAGCACCAGAGGCATGTCGGAGGCCGAAACACCAAACCAGCGCGCCAGCGTGCCGGCGTACTGCTCGACCGCCAGGGCTGGCAGCAGCCGCCCTTGGCCCACGTCGTCCGGGCCGTTGTTGGCCGGCAAGGGGGCAGGTCCGACAAAGCGGCCGCCTTGCACCGCGCCGCCCAGCACCAGGTGCGAGGCGCCCCAGCCGTGGTCCGAGCCGTCGTTGTTGCTCACCAGCGTGCGGCCGAAGTCCGAGGCGGTAAAGGCGGTCACCTGCGACGCAATGCCCAGCGACTCCGTGGCGCGGTAGAACGCCGCCATGGCGTCGCCCACCTGGCCCATCAGCCCGGGGTGCACAGCCAATTCGTTGTCGTGGGTATCGAAGCCGCCAATCGAGACAAAAAACACCTGGCGTTTGACCGCGAGCGTCTGGCGCGCCGCAATCATGCGGGCCACCAACGCCAATTGGTCGGCCAGGCGGTTGCCGGTCGGAAAGCCGGCGGGCGCCGGGTTGGCAGCGAGGGCGCTGGTCAGCAATTCGCCCGATTCGATGCTGCGCTGTGCGATGCGCGCATGCTCGTTGGCAAGCCAATGCGACGACGGCGCCGTCATCAGTTGTCGCAACGTTTGCGATGCCGCGGTCGAGCCAAACAGGGCGCTCTTGATGCCGTTGACCGGCACCGGGCCACTCGAGGTCACCTGATACGGCACGGCGGTGTCGCCCGAGAGGAACACGGCATTGCCGCTCACGTTGATGCAGGTGAAGGTGGAGATGCCGTTGCCGGCGACGGCCAGATCGCCCAGACGCCCACCCCAGCCGCGCACCGCGCCCTCAGCGGATGACGATTGCCAGTACGACTGCTGGTCGTTGTGCGAAAACAGCTTGGGCGGCAGCGGCACCGAGCGCGCCTGGTATTGCGTTTTGGTCGTGGGCTGCGTCAGCGTGCCCACGTTGTGCAACAGCGCCAGACGCCCGGCGCCAAACAGGGGCAGCAAACCGCTTGCAAGCGCTGGCGCCAGGGCAAATTCACGCCCATCGGCCGATGCCGTGGTAGGCCGCAGCACGCTGGTCGCGAGCGCTTCACGCCCGTAAGCGATGTTGGCGCGCAGTTGCTGGTAGAGCGCGTGGTGCGTGGTGTCGTACGGCACCAAGGTGTTCCAGTGGTCGTTGCCGCCCGAAAAAAACACGCAGACCAGCGCCTTGTAGTCGCTGGCGCTTTGCGCCGCGGCATCGGCAATGGAGGAAAGCGCCAGCGCCCAGGGCGCTGCGCTGGCGGCGAGGGACAAGGCGCTGCCACGGCGCAAAAACACCCGGCGCGAAGCGCTGTCGGGGCCAGACGGGCAGGTTGCAGCTAGGGTGTGTTTCATTTCTGAACGAGGTATTCGGGCGCCGCCAGCACCAGGGTCAGGGCGGCGTAGACGCGGTTTTGCAAGTCGGTACTGGTTTTGCCCGGCATGGAGCCGACGGCAGCGGTGAGCGCAGCCAAGGTGGCGGGTGCCAGCTGGCCGCCCGCCAGCACACGCTGCAGTTCGGCCAGCAAGGCGCCTGCTTCAGGGGCCAATGTCAGCAGGCCGGCGTACTTGGGCTGCAAGTCGCCTCCGCTTTTTGCAGCGACGGCACGCTGCATGAAGTTCACGTAACCGGCGACGGTGGATTCGTTGGTAATCTGAAATTCCGGCGCCACCAAACCGTGGGAAGCCAGCGCGGTGTTCGGCGGCACGTAACCTGGCCGAAAAAAGTTGAACACCGAAGGTGAGCGCAGCGGGCTTTGGCCCAGGCGCGAACCGGGATCAGACAAATCGCCAATGTCCCAGGCACCGCTGCGCGAGGCTGCGCCAAATGCGCGCGCCCAATGCACGAAGCGCTGCACCGGCTCACGCAGCTTGCCCCAGCCCGGGTCTTGCAGGCGCGCTGCGTCGCGCGCCGCAGGGTCCAGCAGGATGGCGCGCACCACGGCGCGCAGATCGCCGCGCACACCCCGGCCATTGTTGGCAAACACAGCGGCAATGCGCCCCACGTAGGCGCCGCTGGGGTTGCTGGTGACCAGGCGTTGAATCAGCTGGCGGCTCACAAACGGCGGCAGGTTGGGGTGCTGGAACAAGGTGTCGAGCGCCGTGCGCAGCGCTGCGCGCGCGTCGGTGCCGTCGGCAATCGATGTGCCGAGAAACTGCTTGGCGCCTGTTTCGTAGCGCGCGGCCACCTGCGCCATCGGCCGCACCATGACGTCTGGCGGATAGGGCTTGGGGAGGCCGGTAGTGTCGAGGTCCCAGCCGGTGAAGACGCGGGCCAGGCCGCTGACGTCTTCGGCCCGGTAGCTTTCCACGGGGACGCCGCCGCGCACGACGGGCGAACCGTCGGGGTTGAGCTGCACCAGTCCAATGGTGAACAGCTGCATCAACTCGCGGGCGTAGTTCTCATCCGGCTGGCTACCGGTTTTCGGATTAACCTTGGCGTTGCCTCGGTAGGTCAGGAAATAGCCCATTGCGGGGCTGAGCGTCAGGTCTTCGAGCAACTGGCGGTAGTTGCCAAAGGCGTGCGTTTGCAGA
>JAUCDU010000028.1:0-13951 GCA_034674825.1 Giesbergeria sp. | reverse complement strand
TACGCTTGCAAAATAAGCGCTAGAGGCCGAAAAGACTCAAAAATTGGCTCGGTAGCTCAGGCCTGCACCGCGCCGATGCGTGGGGTGCGCGCGGCAACGCCCGGGTCGCGCCGCACCGGGGATCGGTTGCTCTGGTCTGCCTGCCCGTCCCGCCGCAAGGGGATGCCAGATAATGGCCTGATGACCCTTTCTGGCGTTGCCGCCCGTCCCTCCATGACTCCGCTTGTGCCCATCGCCGCACTTTCTCGGGGTGCCAATCCATGACCGGCCCGATCGTGGTGCGCCCCACCGAAGCGGGGGATGTGTCGGCGCTACTGGAACTGCAAGAGCGGGTCTATCCCACCATCGCCCCGTGGCGGCGCGACCAGCTGGTGCGCCAGTTGAGAATGTTTCCGCAAGGCCAACTGGTGGCAGTGCGCGACGGAAAGCTGCTCGGCTGCGCCAGTTCCCTGGTGATTCTGTGGGACGAATGGGCCGACGAACACACCTGGAAGCAGATCACCGCCTCTGGCACGTTTCAAACGCACAACCCGGACGGTTTCACACTCTACGGGGCCGAGGTGTTTGTCGATCCGGCTACCCGCGGCCAGCGCGTTGGCCATCTGCTGTACGAAGGGCGTAGGCAGATGTGCAAACAGCTCAATCTGCGGCGCATCATTGCCTGTGGGCGCCTGCCGGGCTACCACGCGCTGGCGCACGAAATGCCGGTGGAGTTGTACGCGAAGAAGATTCTCTGGGGCGACCTGCAGGACCCCGTGCTGAGTTTTCAGCTACGCGAAGGCTTTCGCTACTGCGGCATCATGAGCGACTACCTGCCGGACGACCTTGAATCCTGCGGTCACGCCAGCCTGATCGCCTGGATCAACCCGCACTACGACCCCACGCGCCGCACCGCGCTGCAAGGCGGACACGCCAGCACTATGGAACAGGACAACGCATGACCACCCCCGACCCCGACGTTCACAAAATCACCCTCAAGCCGAGCCAGGGCACGGTGCGCATTGCTGCTGTGCAGTACCTGCTGCGCTCCATCGACAGCTGGGATGCGTTTGAAAACCAGGTGCGTTTCGTCATGAAGGCGGCTGGCGACTACAAGCCCCAGTTCGTCATGTTCCCGGAGATTTTCACCACGCAGCTGCTGTCCTTCATGGACACCAGCGATTTGCGCCGCGCCGTGCGCAACATGAACGATTACACCGAGCGCTATCTGGCTTTGTTCAGCGATCTGGCGCGCCAATGGGGGGTGCACATCATCGGCGGCAGCCACCCCACCATCACCGACGGCAAGCTGCTCAATACGGCTTATCTGTTCACGCCCGAAGGCAAGCATTTCACCCAGGAGAAGATCCACCTGACCCGCTGGGAGAAGGAGAAATGGCACGGTGACGCAGGCAACCACCTGCGTGTGTTTGACACGCCCTTTGGCCGCATCGCCATTCTGATCTGCTACGACATCGAGTTCCCGGAGCTTGCGCGCATGGTCTGCGAGCAGGGCGTGGACATCATCTTCGTGCCGTCCTGCACCGCGCGCCATCGAAAACCAGGTCTATGTGGCCGTGACCGGCACCGTCGGCAATCTGACCGTGGAAGGCCTGGGCCTGCACTACGGTCAGGCGGCGATCATCACCCCGTCGGATTTTCCGTTTGCACGCGACGGCATTGCGGCCGAGGGCGTGGCGAACATGGAGCAGGTCGTCATAGCCGATGTCGATCTGGCCAAGCTGGTCAACAACCGGGTCAACGGCACCACCATCCCGCTGTACGACAAGCGGGTGGATGTGTACGACAACGACGTCGAGGTGGTCGCCACCCAGGGCTGAACTGCTTTGAGGGGGTGCTGACCTTGCACCGCAGAGCGGCGCCTTCTTGTAGCTGCAGCTAGGGGTCTGTCAGTAGCGCGGCAGGTCTGG
This sequence comes from Giesbergeria sp., assembly GCA_034674825.1. Classification (GTDB taxonomy): domain Bacteria; phylum Pseudomonadota; class Gammaproteobacteria; order Burkholderiales; family Burkholderiaceae_C; genus Simplicispira. The sequence goes on along the minus strand of JAUCDU010000028.1, from coordinate 12,041 downwards.
ATGCGCCAGCTTGCCGCCACGAATCAGCATCTTGCCGTACTCGGCGCAGCGGTTGAGCGTCGGGATCAGCTTGCCGGGGTTGAGCAAACCTTCGGGGTCAAACGCGTGTTTCAGCGCCATCATCTGCGCGTTCTCTTCGGCGGAAAACTGCACGCACATGCTGGAGAGTTTCTCTACGCCCACGCCGTGCTCGCCGGTAATCGTGCCGCCCATGGCGACGCTGGTTTCCAGAATGTCGGCACCAAACAACTCGCAGCGGTGCAGCTGATCCGGGTCGTTGGCGTCGAACAAGATGAGCGGGTGCAGGTTGCCATCGCCCGCATGAAACACGTTCACGCAGCGCAGCTGGTACTTGCTTTCCATCGCCTGAATCGCCAGCAGGATGTCGGCCAGGCGCTTTCTAGGAATGGTCGAGTCCATGCACATGTAGTCCGGGCTGATGCGCCCGCTGGCCGGGAACGCGTTCTTGCGCCCGCTCCAGAACCGCAGGCGCTCGTCTTCGTTCTGGCTGACGGAAATGGCGGTGGCGCCGGCGGCGCGCAGCACCTCGCCCATGCGGCCGATTTCCTCTTCGACTTCTTCGGGCGTGCCGTCGCTCTCGCACAGCAGGATGGCCTCGGCGCTCAAGTCGTAGCCAGCGTGCACGAAGTCTTCCACGGCGGCGGTCATGGGCTTGTCCATCATCTCGAGGCCCGCTGGAATGATGCCCGCGGCGATGATGGCGGCGACCGCGTCTCCGGCTTTGCGCACGTCGTCAAAGCTGGCCATGATGCAGCGCGCAAGCTGCGGTTTTGGAATGAGCTTGACTGTCACTTCGGTCGCCACCGCCAGCATGCCTTCGCTGCCAATCACCGTGGCCAGCAGGTCGTAGCCGGGCGAATCGAGCGCGCTGCTCCCAAACTGCACTGGCTCGCCTTCCATGGTGAAGCCGCGCACCGCCAGCACGTTGTGCACCGTCAGGCCGTATTTCAGGCAGTGCACGCCGCCCGAGTTCTCGGCCACGTTGCCGCCGATGGTGCACGCAATCTGGCTGCTTGGGTCGGGCGCGTAGTACAGGCCGTAGGGCGCGGCGGCGTCGCTGATCGCGAGGTTGCGCACGCCGCATTGCACGCGGGCGGTGCGCTCGCGCTGGTCGATGTTGACGATGCGGTTGAAGCGCGCCAAGGACAGCGTCACTCCCAGCGCGTGCGGCATGGCACCGCCTGAGAGGCCCGTGCCCGCGCCGCGCGCCACCACCGGCACTTTGAGCCGGTAGCAAGTGCGCAGCACGGCCTGCACTTCGTCCTCGGTCTCTGGCAAGCAGACCACCAGCGGGCGCTGGCGGTAGGCGGTCAGGCCGTCGCATTCGTAGGGTGTGGTGTCCTCTGCGTTCCACAACAGGCTGTGCGCGGGCAGTACGCTGGCGAGTGCGGCGACAACTTCGCGCTGGCGTGCCGTCCGCTCAAAGGGCGCTACCTGAGGCGGCGCGGCGAATACCGGGGCGGCTGGGGCGGGGGCGGTGCTGGCGGCGGTCATCCGCACACTGTAGCCAAGCACGGCTGGGGCAGCATGCGTTTTCGTCCTGGGCGGCATGAAATGCGCAGCGGTCAGCCGAAGATAAATGCAAAAACTATAGCTACCAGCGCTTACTGAGTAAGCGCTAGAGCCTGATTATCCTTGTAATTTAACGAAAAACGACTGTCTTGTGGCCGTTGGGCAATACGCGGCGCTCGCTGTGCCACTTGACGGCGCGGGCCAGTACCTGGCTTTCCGTGTCGCGCCCGCGCGCTGTCAAATCCTCGACCGTGTCGGTGTGGTCGGCGCGCGCAACGTCTTGCTCAATGATCGGGCCCTCGTCCAGGTCGGCGGTCACGTAGTGGGCGGTAGCGCCAATCAGCTTCACCCCGCGCTCGTGCGCCTGGTAGTACGGCTTGGCGCCTTTGAAGCTGGGCAGAAAGCTGTGGTGGATGTTGATCGCGCGGCCGGCGAGGCGCTGGCACATGTCGTTGGACAGCACCTGCATGTAGCGCGCCAGCACCACCAGTTCAGCGCCTTCGGACTCGATGATGTCGAGTTGCTGCGCTTCGGCTTTCGCCTTGGTCGCGGCGCTCACCGGAATGTGGTGGAACGGGATGTTGTAGCTCGCAGCGAGCTGGTAAAAATCGCGGTGGTTGCTGATGATGGCGCGGATGTCGATCGGCAGCAGCCCGGTTTTCCAGCGAAACAGCAGATCGTTGAGGCAGTGACCCTCGCGGCTGACCAGGATGGCGGTGCGCATCGGCTCCTGCGTCGGGTGCAGGCTCCAGTGCATCGTGTAGGGTTCTGCGAACTGTCCCAGACGTGCCTTCAAATCGGCGTAGTTCTGCGCATCACAGGCAAACTGCACACGCATGAAGAACAGCCCGGTCGCGCGGTCGTTGAACTGGGCGGCTTCTTCGATATTGCCGCCTTGTTCAAGCAAAAAGCCAGACAGGGCGTGCACCAGGCCCTTGCGGTCTGGACATGATAGTGTTAGTACATAAACGTTGCTCATAGAGGCGAATTGTCGCAGCAGTCAATGACGCGATAGTCAGGAGTCGACATGGCCTTCGGGCAGTGGTTTCACCGGCAAAAATCGCCGACACCATGGGTGGCGGCAGGTCTGTACCTCGTGCTGGGCTTCACCTGGGTTTTTCTGGGTGACTGGCTGCTGGCCGCGCTGATTTCAGATTCGGTACAACTCGCCCACTGGCAATTGTGGAAGGGCTGGACGTATGTCGCTCTGACGGCAATCCTGGCGGGCTGGTTGGTGCACCTGCTGAAACAGGCCGCGCGCGCCCGCGCGCAGCGCGAGGACGAATTCTCGCAGGTGGTGCGCCATGCCAGCGCCGGCATTGCGCGCGTGCAGATCGACGGCCAGATATTGTGGGCCAACCCGCGATTGCTTGAGTTGCTGAACGTGGTTGAGAGCGACCTGCCAAACCTCAACTGGCGCAGCTTTGTGTTGTCGACCGACTCGGCGGATATGGATCAGCAGCTCGCGCGGCTGCGGGCGGGCGAGATCGACCATTACGTGGGTGAGCGCCAGTGCCTGCGGGCGGGCGGTCTGGATCCACTGCCGGTGCTGTGCACCGTCACGCTCGCGGGCGTGGGGCTGGATGCATCCGGCGAGTCGTTCATTTGCGCATTGCAGGATTTGAGCGAAACGGTTCTTGCGCGCGCCGCTCTCGAGCGCAGTGACGCACGGCTGCAGCAGGCACTTGAGGCCAGCGCCAGCGGGGTGTGGGACTGGGATGTCCGCGCGCAAACATTGGGTTTTTCGCCTGGCATCGCGCGCATGCTGGGCTACCAGGGCACCGATCTTGCAAGCGAGCCCGATCTGCTGGAGCGCATCGTGCCAGCCGACCGCGAACGGTTGCGGGCAGCGGCGCACAGCACGCTCTTGGCGGGGGAGGTGCTGATCGAGAACTTCGGCATGCAGTGTTTTGACGGCCAATTGCGATGGTTTCAGGTACGCGGCCAATGGTTTGCTGCAGTGCATGGTGAACGGGAGCGGGTCGCTGGACTGCTCACCGACCTGAGTGACGTGCGCTTTGCCGAGGAACGCCAGCGACTGGCGATGGCGGTGCTGGACAACGCCGCCCAGGGCGTTCTGGTGACCGATGCGCAGGGCAGCATCCGCTCGGCCAACGCGGCCGCACTGCGTATCCTGGGCTACACCGAGGCCGAGGTGCTGGGTCGCAACCCGCGCATGTTCCAGTCGGGGCGTCAGGACCGCCGGTTTTACGCGGCCTTGTGGACACAACTGCTGCGCACCGACCGGTGGCAGGGTGAACTGTGGAACAAGCGCAAGAACGGGGAAGTCTTTCCCGAGCAGGTCTCCATCAGCGCGGTGCGCGATGCCGGCGGCACGCTCACCCATTTCATCTGCATGTTCACCGACCAGTCCCAGAGCCGGGCACGTGAGCAGCGCATCGAGTTTCTGGCTGGCCACGACATGCTCACTGGTCTGTCCAACCGCGACACCTTGGTGGTGGAGCTTGAGGCCATGCGCGAGCAAGCCTTGGCCAGCGGCGAGCGCTTTGCTGTGCTGCAGCTCAACCTCGACCGGTTCAAGGAGGTCAACGACAGCTATGGCCATTCCGTGGGCGACGCGGTGCTGCGCCATATTGCATTGCAAGTGCAGCAGGCGCTGCGCCCGGACGACCTGATTGCGCGCCTTGCAGGCGACGAGATTGCTGTTGTCGCGCGCCATCTGCGCCATGCGGACGGCGCTGCCGCCGTTGCCCGCAAGCTGATGAATGCGGTAGGCAAGCCGTGGTCCGCGCCTGAAGGTTTCGAAGTGGTGGTCAGGGCCAGCGTCGGGATCTGCATGTTTCCGGACGACGTGGCGACCACCGAGGCCCTGCTCCAGGGTGCACACTCGGCGGTCTATGGCGCCAAGGCACTTGGGCGCGGCGCCTGGTGCTTTTACGACGAGTCCATGACGCAGTCCGCGCGCGAGCGCCTGACGCTGGAGGCGCGCCTGCGCCGCGCACTGGCGCAGGGCGAACTGCGGCTGTATTACCAGCCGCAAGTGGACATTGCCAGCGGCGAAATTGTTGGCGCCGAGGCCTTGCTGCGCTGGCAAGACCCGGACGAAGGCCTGATTGCGCCTGACCGTTTCATCCCCGTGGCCGAATCCTCGGGCCTGATCGCGCCCATTGGTCAGTGGGTACTCGAGGAGGCCTGCCGCCAAGCGCAGCAATGGCGCACGGCGGGGCTGCCCGCGCTGACCATGGCGGTCAACGTCTCGCCGCGCCAGTTTTCGTTGGGCGATCTGGTGGCCGATGTTGGCCAGGCCCTGTCACAAAGCGGGTTCCCGGCGAACTGCCTGGAGCTTGAAATCACCGAAAGTGCCATGGCCGACCGCCCCGAGCAGGCCTTGGCCCTGCTCACCCGTCTCGGCGATATGGGCTTGCGGCTGGCGGTGGACGACTTTGGTACCGGCTACTCTTCGCTGGCGCATATCAAGCGCTTTCCGATCGACGTGCTCAAGATTGACCAAAGCTTTGTGCGCGACATCCCTGAGAGTGCGGAGGACATGGCGATTTGTTCCGCCATCATTGCCATGGGCCAGAGCATGGGCTTTGATGTATTGGCCGAGGGCGTGGAGACCCAGGCCCAACTGGATTTTCTTCGCGCGCGGGGCTGCGACAGCTACCAGGGCTATTTGCGTAGCCGCCCGGTGCCGCCCGAAGCATTTGAAGCCTTGCTGCGCGCATAGTGGCGCGGGCGGTGGCGCGGGTTTTAGCGCGACGAGGGCCCGCCGCTATGGGCGTGCCGCGCGCAGCGGCGCACAGCTGTCGCGCGCCGGCCCCGGCGCGGCTACAGGCGTCAGGTCTGCTTCTATTTTTATAGCTTCTGATGCTTGTACAGTAAGCGCTAGGACCACTTTTGAATCAAATTTTTGCGGCAGATGCACCGGTACGCCGCGGCTGCGCAGGACATGGCCACCGCCGGCAATGAGCAACACCGTCTGCCCGGGCCCTCGCGCTGCCGCAGCCACGGTACGCGCCATGCTCTGGTCGCGTGCAATCTGGATGCGCACCATGCCGGGTAGCATCTCCTCGGGCAGCAAGCCGCAATGGCCTTCGCGCAGCGCGTCGAGCTGCGCCGCACGAGCGGCCTCGGGCAACGCCAAATCCAGCGCTGCGTCGCTGCGCGCGGCGGCCATCGCGGCGCGCGGCAGGTTGCCGCCCAGCACCGGGACACCTGCACGCACCGCCGCCAACACCACGGCGCCGTAGGACTCCCAGGGCCACAGGCGCTCGTCCCAGGCAAGTGCTGCGCGCACGTTGGCTGCTTGCGCCTGCGCGGGGAGCTTCGCGGTACTGGTCCCGGCCTCGGCCATCTCCACGACCACAGCGGCGAGCCTGCCTTGCGCCGCCAGCCACTGCACCGCAGCGGCCTCCATCGCCTGATGCGCCGGTGCGTCGTGCGCTTCGCCGAACAGGATGGCGTCGCTGGGCAGTAGCTGCGCCAGGCTTTGCGGCCAGCCGGCGGGTACGCGCTCAGGCACACGCACCGGGGCGGCGCACCCGAGAAGCAGTGCGCCCGCCAGCAATGGCGTGATCCAGCGGGCCGGCAGGGCGAAAAAGACGGTCTTCATGCATGCCATGCTACCTGTGCACTTCGAAGCCCTCCCGTACACTGCCGAGCATGAAATCGCGCGCCACGCTCACCACCAAGCTGCTGACCATGGGGCTGGTGTTCCTGTTGGTAACGCTCAGCTCCATTGGCTTGACGCTGTGGGTCACCTGGAAGCTGGAAGGCGGCGCTGCGGCCGTCAACGAGGCCGGCCGCTTGCGCATGAACACCATGCGCATGGCACTTGCCGTAGAGAACGGCGACCGGCAAACCTTGCTGGAGCGCGCCAACCGATTCGACGCCAGCCTGGAGCTGCTGCGCACAGGCAACCCCGCCCACCCGCTGTTTGTGCCCTGGAGCGACGAGACCCGCGAGCGCTTCGCCCAGGTGCGTAGCCAGTGGGCCGAGGTGCGCCAAGAGTGGCTGGCGCCGCAGGCGCCGCCCGTGCCTGTGGTGGTGGCGCGGGCCGATGCGCTTACCGAAGTCATGGATGTTTTCGTGGGGGCCATCGAGGTGCAGATAGCACGCTGGACAGCAGCGCTGCACGTGCTGCAACTGTTCATGATGGGCCTGGCCATATTTACCGCTTTTGCTTTGGTCGCCATGACCTACCTGATCGTGCTGAACCCGGTATCGCGCCTGTATCAGGCGCTTGAGCGCGTGCGCCAGGGTTCACTCGAAACGCGCCTGACGGTGGAAACCAACGACGAGCTCGGTCAACTGGCAGCAGGCTTCAACCTGATGGCGCACGCCTTGCAGACCTCGCACACCGACCTGGAGAGCAAGGTGCGGGAGAAGACCGCGAGTGTGGAGATCAAGAACCAGCGCTTGGCAGCCCTGTACGAGGTGAGTGCTCTGGCCGCGCAAGCCAGCAGCCTGCAGACCTTGGCCGAGGGCTTTGTGCGGCAGGTGCGTGCCGTGGCCGGGGCTGATGCGGCAGCTGTGCGCTGGTCCAACGAATCGAACGAACGCTATGTGATGCTGGCCGCCGATGGCTTGCCGGAAATCATTGCGAAAGAGGAGCATTGCATCAACGCAGGCAACTGTCTGTGTGGACAGAGCGGCGGAGAGCTGGGCATGCGCATCATTCCCATCATGCCGAAGATGGCAATGTCGCTGCCGCATTGCCATGAGGCGGGCTACCGTTCCCTGGTGGCGATTCCGATCGCCCTGCACGGACGCGTGCTGGGCGAGTTGAACCTGTTTTTCCGCTCTGACTCCGGCCTGCCAGAAGAAATGCGTGAGCTGCTGGACGCCATGGTGCGCCACCTGGCCAGCTCGATGGAAAGCCTGCGCGCCGCAGCCCTGGAACGCGAGGCGGCGGTATCCGACGAGCGCAGCCTGATTGCGCGCGAGCTGCACGACTCTATCGCGCAGTCGCTCGCGTTTCTCAAGATTCAGACGCAGCTGCTGCGCGATGCCGTCAGCAAGGGCAACGACGCGGCGCGTGACCGCAGCATGGCCGAGCTCGATGTGGGGGTCCGTGAGTGCTATGCCGACGTGCGCGAACTGCTGGTGCACTTTCGTACCCGCGCGAACGAGGAAGATATTGAGCAAGCGCTGCGCACCACGCTCTCGAAGTTCGGCCACCAGACCGGCATTTCGGCCCAGCTCAGCATGGAGGGGCATGGCTTGCCACTGGACGCCGACGTGCAGATTCAGGTGCTGCACATGGTGCAGGAAGCCCTCTCGAACGTGCGCAAGCATGCCGGAGCCTCGCGTGTGGAGGTGCGCGTGCAACGCCATCCCCAATGGCGCTTCGAGGTGACGGACAACGGTGTGGGTTTCGACGCCAGTCGCGCAAGCGCCCCGGACTCTCCGCATGTCGGTCTGCGCATCGTGCGCGAACGCGCGGAGGGCATAGGGGCACACGTAGAGGTCAAATCGGCACCGGGTGAGGGCACCACGGTTTGTATTGGATTGCCACAGGGCGACGCCAACAACGCCCGCTCGGCAACGCTGCAAGCCGCTCCTGCGCAGCAAGTCGGTTCCAGGAAGGCGGCATGAGCCAAGCCCCTGTCATTACGGTTTTTGTCGTCGACGACCACACCCTGTTTCGGCGCGGTTTGGTGGCCTTGCTGTCGCAGGACGACGGTTTGCGCGTGGTCGGCGAGGCGGGCGACGCTGGCGAGGCACTGCGCCTGGTGCCTGGCCTGCAACCCGACGTCATCCTGCTCGACAACCACCTGCCGGGCGTGCTGGGGATTGACGCGGTGCGCGGTCTGCGCGCTGCGGCGCCCGCCAGCCACGTGCTGATGCTGACCGTGAGCGAGGATGCGCAGGACTTGGCCACGGCCTTGCGCAATGGCGCCCAAGGCTATTTGCTCAAAACCATAGACGGCGACTTGCTGGCCGAAGCGATTCGCCGCGCCGCCGCCGGCGAGCCGGTGGTGAGCCCAGAGCTCATGGGCAAGCTGGTGGCGGCTTTTCAGGCGCAGGGCGGACCACCGCCGGCCGAGCTGAAGCCGTCCGTTGCGCCAGCGCCCCCAGTTGCGGCTGGCGTGGCGGCGCCATCGCTCTCGCCGCGCGAAGAGGACGTGCTGCGCGAGATTGCCCGGGGTGCGAGCAACAAGGAAATTGCGCGCACGCTGGACATCGCCGAGACCACGGTGAAGATCCATGTGCAGCATATTCTGCGCAAACTCGGTCTCAATTCGCGTGTGCAGGCTGCGGTGTACGCCGCTGGTCCGCGGGAGTAGGGCCGCCTGCACGCTCGAGCAGCGCAACGCCGAGGGGCGGGGTGGTGACCTTCGCGACGCCCCTATGCAAAGTGCCTGCCGGCCCTAGTTCTTTCGAACTACTCCGCTGGTAAACCCTCATCCCTTTGTTGCACTGCACTCCTCCGGCTGAAGGATAGGCAGGCGCGCCGGTGTGCGCGACCATCGCTCTACTCCTTCAAAAGACAGAGGAAAAGCGCACATGGCTACCGCCCCGTCCCCCACCGGAAATGCTCCTGAAAAGGGCCGAGAAGCATGGTCCGTGCTCATCGTGAGCACGCTGGCGTTCACGGTGTGCTTCATGGTGTGGATGATGTTCGCCGTCATCGGCATTCCGCTCAAGAAGAGCCTGGACCTCAATTCAACGCAATTCGGTTTGCTGATGGCGATGCCCGTGCTTTCAGGCTCCCTCATCCGCGTGCCCTTGGGGATCTGGACCGACAAATACGGCGGTCGCAACGTGATGGCAGTGCTGCTCGCCATCACCATACCTGCCATTTGGTTCATGGCTTACGCCACGCAGTATTGGCACTTTCTGGTCATCGGCCTGGTGCTGGGTCTGGCCGGCGGCTCGTTCTCGGTCGGTACGCCGTACGTTGCGCGCTGGTTCCCGAGGAACCGCCAGGGCATGGCCATGGGCGTGTTTGGCGCCGGTAACTCGGGCGCGGCGGTGAACAAGTTCATTGCGCCGGCCTTGGTCGTGGCGTTTGGCTGGACCATGGTGCCCAAGGTCTACGCTGCCGTGATGCTGGTCACGCTCGTCATCTTCTGGTTTGGCAGCGCCAGCGATCCGCGCCATCTGGTGAAGTCCAACGCCAGCTTCATGGAGCAGCTCAAGGCGCTCAAGGACCCGCGCGTGCTCAAGTACTGCCAGTACTACAGCATCGTGTTCGGCGGCTATGTCGCACTGTCGCTTTGGATGGTGCAGTACTACGTGGGCGAGTACGGTCTTGATATCCGCATCGCGGCGCTGCTCGCGGCCTGCTTCTCGCTGCCTGGTGGCATCCTGCGTGCCATTGGCGGCTGGCTGTCGGACAAATACGGCGCGCACAGCGTCACCTGGTGGGTGATGTGGGTGAGCTGGATCTGCCTGTTCCTGCTGAGCTACCCGCAGACCGAATTCACCATTCAGACCATCAACGGCGTGCAGACCTGGAGCCTGGGCCTGAACGTGTATGCCTTCACCGCCCTGATGTTCGCGCTCGGCATTGCGTTTGCCTTTGGCAAGGCCAGTGTCTTCAAGTACGTGAGCGACGACTTTCCCAACAACATCGGCACCATCAGCGGCATCGTCGGGCTGGCGGGCGGCCTGGGCGGTTTCGTCTTGCCGATCCTGTTCGGCGTGCTGGTGGACCTCACCGGCATCCGCTCCAGTGCGTTCATGCTGATGTACGGCGTGGTCTGGGTGTCGCTGATCTGGATGTATTTCACCGAAGTTCGGCGCACCGATCTGCTCGGCACGAGCCCGCCATCGCCTGCGCGCACCTCGGCCTGATATTCAAAACCCAAGGACCTCTATGTCTGATGTTTCAACCCCTGCTCGGCGCCCTGGCGGCACCCTGCATTTGTGGACCCCGGAAGACAAAAAATTCTGGGAGCGCGAGGGCGAGGCAGTAGCCAAGCTCAACCTGTGGATCTCGGTCCCGGCGCTGTTTCTGGCCTTCGCCATCTGGCAGGTCTGGAGCGTGGTGGCGGTCAGCCTGCCGGGTCTGGGCTTCCAGTATTCGACCAACCAGTTGTTCTGGCTGGCCGCAGCCCCGGCGCTCAGCGGCGCGACACTGCGGATCTTCTATTCCTTCATGATCCCGATTTTTGGCGGGCGGCGCTGGACGGCGATCTCCACCGCGTCGCTCCTGGTGCCGGCCATCGGCATTGGCTATGCCGTGCAGGACAACACGACGGGTTACCCGACCATGCTGATCCTGGCACTGCTGTGCGGCCTGGGCGGCGGCAACTTCAGCTCCAGCATGGCCAACATCAGCTTTTTCTTTCCCAAGGAACGCAAAGGCTCGGCCTTGGGTGTGAACGCCGGGCTGGGGAATCTGGGCGTGTCCGTGGTGCAATTCCTGAGCCCGCTGGTGGTCACGGCAGGCATCTTCGGTATCTTCGGAGGCGACGCGCAAACAGTGGTGAAAAACGGCTCCAACGTGCAGGTGTGGACGCAGAACGCCGCCTTTATCTGGGTGCCCTGGATCGCGATTGCTTCGCTCGCCGCCTGGTTTGGCATGAACGATCTGGCCGACGCCAAAGCCTCGTTCGCCACCCAAGCCGCCATTTTTCGGCGCAAGCACAACTGGCTGATGTGCCTGCTGTATTTGGGCACCTTTGGCTCCTTCATTGGCTATGCCGCCGGCTTTCCGCTTTTGATCAAGAGCCAGTTCACCGGTATCAATCCGCTCGCCTATGCCTGGCTCGGCCCCTTGGTCGGCGCCATCGTGCGCCCCTTCGGTGGCTGGTTGGCCGACAAGGCTGGCGGTGCAAGGGTCACGCTGTGGAACTTCGTCGTGATGGCGATCGCCGTGATCGGTGTGATTCAGTTTTTGCCGCAGGACGGCGTCGGTGGGAGTTTCACCGGCTTTTTTCTCTGCTTCCTGGTGCTGTTCCTGACCACGGGCATAGGCAATGGCTCCACGTTCCGGATGATTCCGGTCATTTTTCTGAGTGAAGCCATGAAAGGCGTCGATGCCAACAACCCGGCAGCGGTGGCCGCTGCAACCAGGGAAGGAAACACCTTGGGGGCCGCGACCTTGGGCTTTACAGCAGCCATCGCCGCCTATGGAGGTTTCTTCATTCCAAAGAGCTACGGCAGTTCGATTGCCCTGACCGGAGGGCCCGAGGCTGCGCTCTGGATTTTCTCGGTTTTCTATGCGCTGTGCATCGGGGTGACCTGGTGGTACTACGCCCGCAAGCACGCCGAGATGCCGTGCTGACCACATACACATTCATGTCCCCCAAGACCCGAAAAAGGAGCCCCTGATGAGCCATTTTCTCGACCGCCTTACCTATTTTTCGCAGCCCCGGGAATCGTTCTCGGGCGACCTCGGCGTCACCACTGCTGAAGACCGCACCTGGGAGGATGCCTATCGCAACCGCTGGGCACACGACAAGATCGTGCGCAGCACGCACGGTGTGAACTGCACCGGGTCGTGCTCGTGGAAAATTTACGTCAAGGGCGGCATCGTCACCTGGGAAACCCAGCAGACCGACTACCCGCGCACCCGCCCCGACCTGCCCAAC
>JAUCDU010000027.1:0-14203 GCA_034674825.1 Giesbergeria sp. | reverse complement strand
CCCCCCGCAAAGCGAAAGCGCTGGCTGCGTCGTTTCGTGCTTGCATTTGCTGCTGTGATGGCTCTGCTGGTACTGGCGGCGCTCCTTGCCTGGCAATGGCTGGGGCGCGACGATTCGCTCGCCTACGTGCTGCAGCGTGCGTCGCAAAGTCTGCCCGCCGGGCAGCAGTTGCAAACCGAAGGCGTGCGCGGCTCCTTGCGACGCGGCGGCCATATCGACAGCTTGCTCTGGCAGAACGAGACGCTGAGCGTGCAAGCGCAGGACATCGACATAGGCTGGAGCCTTGCACCCCTGCTGTACAAGACGCTGCGTCTGGGCAAGCTCGAAGCAGCCAGCGTCGTGGTCACACCCCTGCCACAGCCCGAGACTGAAAAAGCACCCCCCACGCCGCTGCAGCAACTGCACTTGCCGCTGCACGTGGACATCCCATTTGCCGTGCGCGAACTGGTCTGGGCCTCGGACAGCCCTGTGACAGCCCAAGCCCTCTCCGGCCGCTACCGCTACGACGGCACTGCGCACCGCCTGGAAATCACCGGCGTTGAGACGCCACAGGGGCACCTCAGCGCCGATGTGCGCGTGGACGGCAGTGCTCCCATGGCGCTGGACGCCAAGCTGCAAGCGCAGCTGCAGGCCCCGTTGCCGCACGAGGAACAAAAGCCCGAACGAACGCTTGCTGCCCAGGTCGAGGCCCAAGCCACGGGTACTCTGGCCAGCCACCAAGCGCGCATCGAGCTGACCGCCAAGCTGCGCGCAGCGCCGCAGCACTCGACCACAGAGCAGCAGGCGCCGCCCATGCGGGCCGACGCCAGCGCCAGCATTGCGCCCTGGGCGACCCAACCCCTGCTTGCGGCACAGGCCGAACTCCAAGGCGTTGATCTGGCGGTCCTGTCGCCGCAGGCACCTGCCACTGTGCTTAGCGGCCGCGTCGCAGCCGGGCCAACACCAAGTGGCTGGGACGTGGAAGCGAACCTCACCAATGCCCGCCCGGCCCCTTGGGATAAAAAGGGGCTGCCGGTTGACGCCGTCACGGCGCACGCGCATTTTGACGGTACGCAATGGCGTACCGAGGACGCTCGCATTGACATCGGCAAAGGGACGCTGAGCTTGCAAGGCAGCTTCACGCCAGATTCCCAATCGATCGCGCTCAAGGCGCAGATCGAGCGCGTGGACCCGGCGCAGCTGCACACAGCGCTCGCTGCAGCACCGCTGAGCGGCCGCGCCACGGCCGAAGGGAGTGCGCAAAACCTCAAGTTTGACCTCCAACTGGCCGCCAGTGGCGCGCGCAGCACACCCAAAAATGCACCGGCACCCTTGCGCATCGACCGCGTGGCTGCGCGAGGCACGTGGAAGGACGGCTTACTCCAGTTGCCGCAAGCCAGCATCGAAGCCCTGCAGGCGCAAATCAAGGCGACTGGCGTGCAAGTCGCTACCCGCCCCGCACTTGTGATCAGCGGCGATGTGCAGGCCAAGCTGCCGGGCACCAGCGCGCGAGCAGAGGGCAAGCTGGCCGCGCGACTTGGCGCCGGCACGCTGCAAGTGAAGGCCACTTCTGCACAGCAGACGCTGCAGTGGCTGCGCACGCTGCCCGGCCTCACCACGATCGCGCCCGGCTTTGCGGCGCGTGGCAGTGCGTCCCTGGAGGCACAGTGGCGAGGCGGCTGGGAGAGCTTTACGGCTCTGCCCGGGGCCACCAGCGCCTCTACCGGTTCGCTCGCCAACGGCCCACAATTGAAAGCAGCATTCGATGCCGCCAAGCTACAGCTCGAATTGCCGGGTGCAGAAGGCATCACGCCCACGCAAATCGAACTGCGCGGCGTTCGCCTGCACGCCGACGGGAGCGCCGCCCGCGCCGAGATTTCCGTGCAAGGCGAATTGCGCCGCGACAAGCAAAGCGCTGCCGTGCAGAGCACCTTGGTCGCCCGCTTGTTGGAAGCGACTGAAAAAGGCGGCGTCGCTGCGAACGCCCAGGTGCAAAGCCTGAACCTCACGCTACAGGACGGCGTGCACAAGGGCCAATGGGCCTTGCAGGCCGGTGCGCCCTTTGGCATCGAGGCACGCCGCAGCGCCGGTGGCGCCCTCACTGCCAAGGTGGAGGCCGGCAGTGCTGCGCTCACTGCACCCATACCCGGGAAAGTCGCTCTGCGCTGGGAGCCGCTCGCGTTCACCCGCACCGCAGAAGGCGCCTTGGCCTTGCAGACACGCGGTGCCATCACTGGCATTCCGCTCGCCTGGGCCGACCTGATTGGCGCGCAGGAGCCGCCGCTACTGAAAAAATTCGGCCTCGACACCAACCTCGTCTTTGGTGGACAGTGGGCTGTGGATGCGGGCGACCAACTCAGCGCCAGCGTGCGATTGCAGCGCAGCAGTGGCGATTTGCGCATTGCGCTGGAAGACGCTCCGCCTGCGAGCAGTGTGGAAAGCAAAGGCGATGGCGCCAAAGTTGCAGCAACACAGCGCCAACGCTCGGACACCATCGCCGCCGGTTTGCGCAAGCTCGAGCTGACAGTTGATGCGCAAGGCGACGCCTTGCGGGCTGCGTTCACCTGGGACAGCGCCCAGGCGGGCGAGGTGCACGCCGAGGCTTCCACGCGTCTGCAGCGCCAGGACGGTGGCTGGTTGTGGCCGCAAGACGCTGCGCTCGCCGGCAAGGTGCGCGCACGACTGCCCCAGGTAGGTGTGTGGTCGGTATTGGCGCCGCCCGGCTGGCGCGTCAGCGGCACGCTGGAGGCCGACGCGACGCTGTCTGGTACGCGCGGCAACCCACAGTGGAGCGGGCAGCTGAGCGCCGACAAGCTCACCGTGCGCTCGCTGCTCGATGGCGTGGACTTGCAGGACGGCAAGCTGCGCGCCACGCTGGCGGGCGACCGCATCAACATCACCGAGTTCAGCCTCAATGGCGGCCGTGGCAGCAATGCGCGCATCGTGGGATTTAGCGGCAACCGCACTCCCCCTCCCGTGGACGGTGGCAGCCTGGAGGGCAGCGGCAGCGTGCAATGGGGGCCAAGCAGCGGCAGCGGTGGTGCACCAGACCTGCGCATGGACTTCAAGGCCCGCGCCGACCATTTGCAAGTGCTGGTGCGCGCCGACCGCCAGGCCAGCGTCTCGGGCACGCTGGAGGCGACGCTGCGCGAGCGCCAGTTCAAGCTACGCGGAGACTTGCGCATCGACCGCGCCAGCATTCTGTTGCCTGACGCCAGCGCTCCGAGCTTGGGCGCTGATGTGGTGGTGCGCTCCAAGGCGCGAGACCAGGCAGCGCAAAAGAACGCCCAGCAGGCAGCCAGCGCTGCGCAGCGCGCAGAAACCGTGCTGCCGCCCGATGTGG
The DNA here is from genome assembly GCA_034674825.1 of Giesbergeria sp. Lineage (GTDB taxonomy): Bacteria > Pseudomonadota > Gammaproteobacteria > Burkholderiales > Burkholderiaceae_C > Simplicispira. Next base: position 10,881 of record JAUCDU010000027.1, on the reverse strand, counting down.
CCATCACCCTGGATCTAGGCAACGACTTTGCATTCCAGGGCCAGGGCATCACCACCCGCCTTGAAGGCAAGCTCGACATCCGCAGCAGCTCCGCACCCAATGCCCCGCCCCAGGTGTTTGGCGAGGTTCGCACTGTTGCCGGGCGCTACCGGGCATGGGGCCAGATGCTGGATGTAGAGACCGGCCTGGTGCGCTTCAGCGGCCCCTACAACAACCCTTCCCTCGACATCCTGGCGCTGCGCCCCAACATCGAAGTGCGTGCCGGCGTCCAAGTCACCGGCAGTGCACTCGACCCACGCGTGCGTCTGTACTCAGCGCCCGACTTGCCCGATGCAGAAAAGCTGTCCTGGGTGGTGCTGGGCCGCAGTGCAGCTTCGGGCGGCGCCGAAGCTGCCGTGCTGCAGCAGGCCGCCCTCGCCTTGCTTGGCGGCCAAGGCGGTGGTGCCGGCTCACAGATCGCCAGTCGCCTCGGACTTGACGAAATCGGCTTCAAAGGTCCCGGCGCAGGTGAGGACGCCGGCGGCGCTGCACTCACCTTTGGCAAGCGCGTATCAAAAAACCTCTATGTCACCTATGAGCGCAGCCTCTCGGGCACGCTGGGCACGCTTTACATCTTCTACGACCTCTCGCAGCGCTTGCGCCTGCGCGCACAAACCGGCGCCAGCACTGGCTTGGACCTGATTTACACCGTGCGCTACGAGTAATGAAAGGCGAGCCCTTGCTGACGGCCTGATGGGTCTGGTGTCGCAGTCAAGTCTCGTAAGACACCAGTTTCACGTCTGCTGCCTGGCTGCGAATCGGAATGAGGGCCTGGTAGGCGGGGGACGCGAACCAAGCCTCGGCCGCAGCAGCCGTAGGAAATCGAAGCACGACGATGTTGGGGTGCCGACATTCGCCGGCAAACGCGGCCACTTGCTGGCCGCGAAAAACCAGTTCACCCTTCCATGGCTCGAGCGTCTGCGGTACCTTCATGCGGTACAGCTCCCACATCTTTTCATTCTTGACCGTGATATGGCCCACGACGTACGCACCGGACATGGAAGTCTCCAAAATGTGAGCCAGGGGCGCTACAGCCCAACAAATTGCACGCGTGTCATCGCACCCGCTGGCATGCCGAGTGGGGACTACACGCCAAGGTAGCGCTGCACGATTTCTGGCTGACCCTTGAGTTCCTTTGCCGTGCTTTCGTGGGCGATATGGCCGTTGTTCAAAATATAGACACGGCCGGCCAAAGCCAGTGTGGCAGCCAGATTTTGCTCGATCAGGAATATGGTCTGCCCTGCCTGCGCCAGCTCGCGGCAAATGCGCATGAGGTCTTGCACAATGACCGGCGCCAGCCCTTCAAAGGGCTCGTCCAGCAAAATGATCTTCGGATCCCGCACCAATGCGCGCGCAATGGCCAGCATTTGCTGCTCACCACCCGACAGATCGGTTCCGCGGCTGAAGCAACGCTCCTGGAGGCGCGGGAACATTTCGTAAATGCGCGCGAGCGGCCATTTGGTCTTGGCTGTCAGGCCCGCCAGAACGATGTTCTCCTCGACCGTAAGGCTGCCGAAGATGCGCCGCTCCTCATGCACCAGCTGCATCCCCAGCTGGGCAATGGAATGAGCCCTTTTCCCTGCAAGCTCCACGCCGTCCATCTTGACGCTGCCGGCGCGCGGCTTGACTACGCCCATCAGACTCTTGAAGGTAGTGGATTTGCCGGCACCATTGCGGCCCAGCAAGGCGACCACCTCATTTTTTTCGACGCGCAGCGAAACATCAAACAGGATATGGCTGTCACCGTAATAGCTGTTGAGACCATTGACTTCCAGCAAGCTCATACCGTCTCCTCGTGAACACCGCCCAGATAGGCTTCCTGGACCAGAGGGTTGTTCTTGATTTCTTCAGGTGTTCCCTCCACCAGCACACGCCCCTCCTGCAGCACGGTGACCTTGGCGGCCAGTTCAAACAGGGAATCCATGTCGTGGTCGATGACAATCAAGGTGCGGCCCTCGGCAATCGCCTTCAGGAGGACCACCGTTTCGACGCGCTCCTCAGTGCTCATGCCCGCCAGAGGCTCATCCAGCAACAGCAAGCTGGGCGATGTCGCCAGCGCCAATCCGATCTCCAGGCGACGTTTTTCGCCATAGGCAAGCTCGGACACCTGCGCATCGAGGCGCTCTGACAGATGCACCAGCGCGGCTGTGCCCTCCACTTGGTCGTCAAGCTTGCGCACCTTGTGCAGGCTTTTGAAAATATCCAGCCGAAACTTGCCGCGCACCACGCCCAGTACCGCGATCTCTAGGTTCTGGCGAACCGTCAGCTTCTCGAACAACTGGTTGATCTGATAGCTCTTGGTCAAACCCATCTGACAGGCATCAATGACGCCCATTTTGGTGATGTCACGCCCGTCAAACACAATCTTTCCGGCCGTCGGCTCAATCTCGCATGTCAACATTTTGAAGAACGTGCTCTTGCCAGCGCCATTGGGGCCGATGATGCCGCGAATTTCGCCATGCTCGACGCTGAAGTCGATCTCGCTGTTGGCCGCCAAGCCCCCGTAGAGCTTGGTCAGACCGGTTGCCGTCAGCAGCACGCCTGCCTTGCCCTTGGTGGCCTTGTGCGCCAAGGTCGAACGATTGGTAGATGGCGATCTACGGGCCGCTACAGGCGCAGGTTGCGCTTTCTGCGCGCTTTGCTTGCCGTGGCGAATCCAGCGATAGCCAGCTGAAATCGCTCCCGCCAAACCATGCCGCAGAAAAACCACCAGCAGCACAAACACGATGCCGAGAATCAGCCTCCAGGTCGCCCCAAGATTCAAGACGGTCTGAAAGAAGTCACTCAGGTACAGCCACACCGCCGCGCCCAACAGGGGACCAAACAAGGTGCCCGCGCCGCCGATGGCCGTCTGCATCACGATTTCACCCGAAGTGGCAAACATGAAAGCGTCCGGCGGCATGAAACCCTGCATGACACCAAGCAGACCACCGGCGAAACCAGCGTACATGGCGGCCACCACAAACACTGCCAGCTTGTAGCGCTGAATGTTGTGCCCCAAGGCTTGCGCCCTGAGGGGATTTTCCCGGATGGCGCGCAGTACCAATCCGAACGGCGAGCGCACCAGACGCAATGCAATCATCAACCCGACAAAATACCAGAACGCGAGAAACGCGTACATCGACATGTTGCTGCTGAAATCAAGGGTGGTGAAACCAAGGTTCAATATCGGTGTGGGCACGCCTGGCAAGCCATTTTCTCCGCCAGTGAATTCCGACAACGGATTGAACTCGACAAAGAAGAATACCTCCGCAATGGCGACCGTAATCATGGCAAAGTAAATGCCGGTGCGCCGCAGGGCAATCAAGCCAATAATGAAACCGATAACACCTGCGGCAACGGTTCCGATCAGCAAAGCACCAATGGTGCTTTCCATGGTCGTTTGGGTGAGCAAATAGGCAGCAAACATGCCACCGCTGCCGAAGAAAGCCGACTGCCCGAAAGAAAGCAAACCGGTGTAACCAAAGAGCAGGTCAAAACCGATGCCGACCAAGCCCCACACAAGTATGCGGTTGATAGTAGTTGGAGAAAAGCCCAGATGGGGTAGCACGAAGGGCGCCGCGATGAGACCCAGAATTGTCAGAGCCTCGACCAAGAAAGGAATTTTTCTGCGCATTGCTGGAAATCCTGTTTATTCGCGGCCTACTGAGCCAAGTAATCCGCGCGGCCGGAACACCAGCACCAGCGTCATCACGACAAAAAGCATTACGTACGAGTAAGCGGGATTCACCATCGACGTCAGGCTGATGAGTTCACCAGCAATCAGACCACCCAACACCGCTCCGGGAAACGACCCTACGCCGCCAATGACCACCACCACAAAGGTTTGCACCAAGATGGCTTCTCCCACATCCGGCGCAATGGACACCACCGGCGCGTTGACGATGCCCGCGAAGCCGGCAGCCATGGCGCCAATCCCAAACACCACCATGAAGATTTTGTAAACGTTGATTCCCAGGGAATCAACCATCACAGAATCCTCAATACCAGCACGCACGATCATGCCCAGTCTGGTCCGATACAGCAGAAGGTAGAGCGCCAGCAGCGCTACGCTGATGATGCCGAGCAGCGCCAAACGGTAGGTCGGATACAGCATGAACCCCAAGTCCGTAATACCCATGAGTGGCGCTGGTGGTGGCACCGATTTGGCCAGACTACCGAAACCAAAACGCACCAACTCGACAAAGACGATGCCCAGACCAAATGTGACGAGCAACTGGTCCTCTGGCGGTCGGTTGTAAAAATGTCGGATGATCAATCGCTCGGTGACGATTCCAACCAGCCCCACGAATAGCGCTCCTGCGACCACGGCAGCCAGGAACGAGCCGGTGTAGGTGAAGGCCATCCAGCCCGCATACCCCCCCAGCATGAACATCGCGCCATGCGCGAGATTGAGCACGCCCAGCGTGCCGTAAATGATCGTCAAACCGGAGGAGATCAGCGCCAGCAGCGCTCCCAGCACCAGTCCGTTGAACAACTGCGAGATGAAATTAGCCCAATTAATCACGCTGATCTGCCCTCATCGCAAATGGATAGAAAGATTGAGACACTCACAGCCACCCACCGCCAACCGAAACACGAACTTGCATCCAGGTGAAATCCGTGTTCAGACAGGTAAACGCGCCGCAGGCGCCCCCGCAACCACTTGGTCGCAAGGGGCAAGCCAGTCTCTCAATCAGGTGTAGTCGCCCAGCTTGCAGCCGAAGGCGTCAGCGGGCTGGATCACCTTGTCGCCTGCAACCACTTCCACGACCTCCCAGAAATCCTCGGGATTTTTCATGTCTTTTTTGGCCTTGCCACGAACGATCACCACAGGGTGGAGGTACTGGTGGTCCGCAGCCCGGTAGGCGAAATCACCCAGCAGTGACGGAATCACTTCGCCCTTTTCCCACTGCTTGATCACATCGGGCGGGTAAAAACTCCCCGCCTCGGTGACCATGCGCGCCCAGTGGGCGAAGCTGACATAGGCATTTTCTGCGCCCCATTCCGGGCGATAGCCGTATTTCTTGTGAAACGCCTCCACAAACATCTTGGCGAGCGGGTATTTGTCTTCCAGGGTCCACCAGAAATCTGTGGCGGCAAACACGCCTTCGCTGATTTCAACCCCAGCCTCCTTCGCAAAAAATGGAATTTGGTACGGAAGCACCAGCGTCATCTTGGGCAACAGACCAAATTGTTTGGCTTGCTGGCTCGACAACACAGCATCGCGCCCCCAATTGACGTTGATGAGGAAATCAGCGCCTGAATTGGCGATGTTGGTCAGGTATTGACTGAAGTCCTGCGTGCCCAATGGAGAGACTTGATTGGTCACCACTGTCCAACCCGCCTCCTTGGTCAGATAATCCGCTACCGACTGGGTCGTTGTGTGGCCATAGGTGTAGTCTGGCGTCATGAAGGCGGCTTTTCGGTTCTTGCCGAAACTCTTCACCAGCACTGGACCAATGGCATTGGCCGCCATTTCTCCGTAGAAACCTTGCCGGAACCCATATCGCACGCAGTCCTTGCCGGTGGTGTCGTTGGATCCGGAAATACCGGCCATGTAAAGAATTTTTTCGCGCTGCGCAAACTTGTTGAGCGCGACCGCAACCGCCGAGGACGTGGAGCCCGTCATCAGCACCACTTTGTTCTTGCCGATGAAGGTTTGCTGCGACTGCAGTGCCTGGTTGGGCTTGGCACCGGAATCAGCGGAAACCAACGCCACCTTCTTCCCGAGAACGCCGTTATTCACCTTGGGCGCCAATTTCTTCATCAGCGGGTGGTTGGTGTTCATGTGCTCGACTGCGAGTTCCCAGCCCTTGAGCTCGTCAGCACCTTGCACCGCATAGGCGCCAGTCAGGGGCACCGCCGCCCCCAAATACACCGTATCGCCTTTGGAGCCTTCAGGCCAGGTACCCATGGCCGGCTTGTCGGCCGCATACGCCCATTGCACACCGCCAAAAGTAGCCAGCAAGGTGCCCGCACTCAGATGCAATGCATTACGACGTGAAATTCCTGGAATCTCACCGTGTTGGAGTTTGGAATCCGACATATGTCTCCTCGTTGAATTCAGCCGGGAAAAATCCAGGCGTCGCCCGATAAGTTACAAAGAATGCGACCATGAGAATCTGTCGTCCACCGGGCATGCCGACACCAATCAAAATCGCAATGAACCAGCCATTGAACTTAATGAACCGGTGTTCCCTTATACGAAACAGTGGCCAATTTAGCACCGGCAGATACGTCGCGAAAGACTCGAAAACCCTGAAACATTTGCCCCCCATTTGTCAGGGGCCTGTAAGACAATCGGAAATGGGAACTACCCGAACCCTCTAAATTCGTTGACATCCACACCATGCCTGAGGTGATCATCCGAGGATGAATTCAATATTATCTTTTGTCAGGCACGTGTAAGAAAAATAGGATTTAAAGCCAAGTTTTGATAATCGATAGCATTTCATTCTCATTCGACAGCGCATGGAAAATTGCATTGGCGTGGCTCGCATTGCGCTGTCTGCTCCTGGTCCGCACGCCGTACTCCCAGTCCATGGACCAAACGCGCGTATCGCAATGCCACCTTGTTGTGCCACCACCAAGGTGCGCTCATATCGCCACACGGCCGCCGACTGGCACGCGCCGAGCGGCACTTACAATTGCCGCCCACCCTCCCCGTAGTTCAACGGATAGAACAAGTGCCTCCTAAGCGCTAGATACAGGTTCGATTCCTGTCGGGGGGACCACAGGATGTCGCGTCCATTCGGGTTTTTCGCCGAGGTACCAAGAGTGTGGCTTCGTGCAGAACGCTGCAAGCTGATACCGCAGCTGAAAGTCCACGGGACATGCAGTGGATTCGGACCCCGCTTATTGAGGCTACACCACCGGCACCGCGTAGCCGCTGCCGTCTGTGTAGACGACAACACCGTCACTATTGAGGCGGAAGGTGCCTGCACGGTAGTCGCGGCGCAACTGAGACTGCATCTTTCCAAACGCCAGGTCGACGGCGCCCGACACCGCCACACCCACTTGCACTACTGCGTTGCGCGAGAGTGCCAGTTGCGCCTCGACAGCTTCCAGTGCCGCCTGGGTTTGTGCGTGCACGCTGGCGGCGTTGTCCAGCGAAGCCTGCGCGCGGCTGAGCATTCCCTTGGGGTCTGCCACCGATGTGAGCTGGCCAATCAATTTGCGCAGATTCTCTTGTGCTGCCCGCTCTGTTTCGAGCTTTTCGAGCAACTCGCGGTAGCGTGCCTCCAACGCAGGATTGGCGCCCAGCACCAGCTTGGTGATGCCTGCGCTGGCCGACCCGAGCAGTGGCATTTCTATGCGCATCATGGCTGTCGCGCGCCCACCAATGAGGCGGCCGCGCTGGGGAGCCTTGGCTCCCACCGTGATCTGATTGAGGGACTGTAGATCGCATTCAAGCGCCATGTCGTCGATGACAATGGCCGTGCCTGCAAACAACTGCGCGCTCTCTGCGAATCGTGCCGTGATCGCTCCCTCCGCGCGCAGCTTGGCGTGCGCGATGACGCCCCCGGCGACCATGATGTCACCCCCCGCTTCCACAATGCCGCCATCGACCATGCCGCCCACGATGACGTCGCCGCTGGCTTGCACGCGCATGTTCTGACCAATTTCGCCGTCAACGTGAACCGTGCCGTCGTAACGAATGTTGCCGCTGCTCATGTCGACCGCCGGCAACCGCAGGACCGGCTCAACCATCACGCCGCCGTGCACGCGAACGGGGTGGCCTGTCTGGCTGGCTTCAAGCAGATTGGGATCATCGTCCGATACTTTTGCACCCACCAACTGCCTGGCAAAAGGCTCATCAACTCCCGACTTGGCCACCAACACATCGCCACGCACCGTGAAGCCGGGAACCCCCCGCGTGGCGGGTCGGCGCCGCATCAGCAAAGCTCCGGTGTGCACCATCACGATGTCTCCGTGTTCACGGTAGTCGATCAAGCCGTTCTCATCGAGCGTAGGCGTCCGATCAGGCGCAGCCGGAATGAGCTCCTCGAATTCTGCGTTGTGGCCGTCCTGGGCTGCCTGGCCACACGCAACGACGAGTGCCTCAGAGCTGCCACTGCTCAGCGCTTGCGTTATGGCTGCATCGTCAATGCCCGCCACCACGCCGGCCACCATCAGGGCGTGGCGCACTTCTTGCAACGTTGCGCCCGCTCCGCCCTGCGGCGGCACGATGGTGAGCGTGGCAGACATCGCATCCGGCGCGACCTGCAGATCCACCAAGGCGTCGTGGCGCTCTGCAACAAGCAACGAAAACGGTTCGCGGGCACGCGGTGCCTCGCGCGCCACGCGCTCAAGGGCGTCGAGGTGGACCGCGCAATCTCCGTATCCTTCTGCTGCCAGCCAGTCGTGCAACGCAGCGACCTGGATGTCTTCACGCTGTTCGAGCGGCTGCACGTCCAGAATGACCTTGCCGCCGGACTCGCTGAGTGCCATGCCAACAAAACCCATACTTGAATGCCTCCATCCGAACGTGTCCGGCACCGCTCGCCACGGCATCGCGGGCTCGCCTGCACAACGGCACACGGCGTACCAATAGGCGCAGCGGCGTTGCCGCAGCTGCGGGCTTGCTACAGAGCTTATAGCTATCTAACTTCAGGCGCAATCGATAGTGGTCAAGTCGCCCGGCTTGTTGCGCCTGCTGTCAAACCACCAGCACTGCCTGCAACCAGCCGCGAAGGCTGTTGATAAATGCCCAGGATTGCACGCCGGCAATGTCGTCCACCCGTATCACCGCCTCCTGCACGCGGCCTGCTTCCAGCGCCACTGCACGGCCAATGCCTGGCAGCAGGCCACAGGCGAGCGGCGGCGTCACCCACTGGCCACCGAGCTGCATGGCGATGTTGCCGCGCGTGCACTCCGTGATCTCACCGGCCTCGTTATAGAGCACGGTGTCAAACACTCCTGTACCCTGCGGCGCAAAGGACTCGTAGTGCTCGCGCCGCGTGGTCTTGAAACGCACGAACTCGCTGTGCGCCGCAAGCAGGGGCCCCCGGGCGAGCTGAAGTCTGACTGGCTCAGGCGTTGGCTGCAGGGGAAACGCTTGCGCGGTCACCGATCCGTCCGCAGCCAGCAACAGGCGCAAGCGCCAGGACCCATGCAGATGCTGCAGCGCTGCAATCTGCAGTTCCTGCCGCGCCGCGTGCGGGCTCCAAGGAAACCCAAAGTGTTTCGCGGCACTGCCCATGCGGGCCAGGTGGCGGTCGGCATGGTGAAAGCTGCCTTCGACGAGCGCAAAGGTCTCAAGCAGCTGGAACGGCGCGCTGGCACGGCGCAAAAACGCCGCCTTGTGCAGCCACTCCTGCCATTCGGCCTCTGGCTCAGAGCCTGAGGTAATGCCACTTCCAACGCCGCAGCGCACTTCGCCGGCGCCGAGCACAAGCGTGCGGATCGGCACATTGAAAGTCGCGCGCACGCCGCCTTGCGCACCTGGGCGCACCACGCCCAGAGCGCCGCAGTAGAGCCCGCGTGCATCCGGCTCAAGCGAGCGGATTGCCGCCATGGCCGCCGCCTTCGGCGCGCCGGTGACCGAGCCACAGGGGAACAGTGCGGCGAACACGTCCCACAGGCGAATCTCGGGACGTGTCTGCGCAGCCACGTCCGAGGTCATTTGCCAGACCGCCGGCAGCGCTTCGGTGTGAAACAACCGTGGGACCCGGACGCTGCCCGGCGCGGCAATGCGCGAGAGGTCGTTGCGCAGCAGGTCCACCACCATGACGTTTTCCGCACGCTCCTTTGCAGCCTTCCGCAGGCGTTCCTCATTGGCAGCGTCCTGCTCGGGCGTGGCGCCGCGCGGTGCAGTGCCCTTCATGGGGCGGGCGAGGATGCGCCCGGGCTGCCCGGCACTGGCACTCTCCCAGTCAAAGAACAGCTCAGGCGAGACCGACAACACCCGCTCGCCCTGCATGTCGATACAGGCCGCGTAGCCCCCGGGCTGGGCACGCTGCAGCGCGGCAAAAAGCGCCACCGCACGGGTGTCGCCGTCGGTATCGGCATCACATTCGGACAATGTCGCCCGCAGTGCGGCGGTGTAATTGACTTGGTAGTACGCGCCGTTCGCGATTGCGGTCTGGATGGCAACCAGTGCCGCGTCAAAGCCAGACCGCTCGGGAAGCTTTTGCCACTGCAGCACCGGTTCAGCCGCGGCCTGCACGGCATCGGGCCACGGTAGGGGGGCATCGTGCACCGCAAACCAGGCCAGCGGGCCCTCGCCCGGATGCGTTTGCAGCGCCGCATCAAAGGCCGGCGCTGCCTCGTAGCGCACGCCGCCCACGCACCAGGCGCCTTGGGAGGCGGCCGCTTCAACGGCGTCAAGCACTGCGCGCACCTCGCCCAAGTGGCGCGCAACCAACACCTGGCGCGGCGGGCCGAACGCATGGCGCAGGCGCGGTGCGTCGGCGCTGTGCGGATCGGCAAAATCAAGCAGTGTTTTTGATGTCAAATTGGCCCCTAGCGCTTGATGGTATTGCGCTATCAGCTATCAAATCAATATCAAAACCTGCTCATGCTGCGCCGAGATTCGGCACCCGGCCTGCAGCGGGCTGGCCATTCCTCAGGGCTGCGGTGAAGGCCAGCATGCGGTCAATCGGCTGGCGGGCGCGCGGAATGATGGCCGGGTCCACATGAATCGCGTTGGCACCCGTTTCCAGCACGTGCGCGACGCCGGCCAGACCGTTCATTGCCATCCAGGGGCAGTGCGCGCAGCTCTTGCAGGTGGCGCTGTTGCCCGACGTTGGTGCCTCGTAAAACACCTTGCCAGGGTTCAAAGTACGCAGCTTGTGCATCATGCCGCCGTCGGTGGCACCAATGAACTCGCGCGCGTCCATCTCCTGCGCCGCGCGCAGG
>JAUCDU010000026.1:0-14263 GCA_034674825.1 Giesbergeria sp. | reverse complement strand
TCATGTCGACCAGCACGCGCAACTTCCCCAACCGCCTGGGCAAGAACACCAACGTGTATCTCGGGTCGGCCGAACTCGCTGCCATCTGTTCAAAGCTGGGACGCATTCCCAGCAAGGAAGAGTATCTGGCGGATGTGGGTGTGATCAACCAGAGCAGTGATGAAATTTACCAGTACCTGAATTTCGACCAAATGGCGGAATATAGAGGTGTGGCCGAAGGCGTAGACGCCTAGTTGCCGGGCGCAGGCTGGGACCACAACCTGCCGCCGTCTTTCCAACCCGCAGCGCGAAGGCGGCTGCGGGTTTTATTATTTTTATAGCGGACCATCTATATGGAATAAGCGCTAAGAGGCGATTTTGATGATTTTTTCATGGGGATCCTTGGGCTTGTACGAGCGCCGCCAGCAAGGCGCCCGTCGCCGAGTCCGCAGGGAAAAACGCCTCTAGGGCCAGTTCCTGCAAAGTGATGTCCACAGGCGTGCCGAAGATGGTGGTGGTGCTGATCAGGCGCAGCACACCATGCGGCGTTTGCAAATGCAGGGGAACCACCACGCCCGCCAGTTCGTCGTCCATCGGCGCATGCGCTGCCGCTGCTGCCGGTGCGGAGTACGCTGCCAACTCGTCCCGTAGTACGCACAAGGCGTCGTCGCCTGTGGCGGCAATCTGCTGGGCCAGGCGCGCCAACAGGTGGTCGCGCCATTGCGCCAGATTGGTGATGCGCGGCGCAAGGCCCTCCGGGTGCAAGCTCAGGCGCAGTACGTTGACGGGTGCTTGCAGCAAATGCGGTGCCACGTCAGCGAGCAGCGGTGCCACGGCTGCGTTGTGCGCCACCATGTTCCAGTGGCGATCAATGGCCAGCGCGGGAAAGGGTTCGTGCCCCTTCAAGATGCGCTCCACCGCCTTTCGCGCCGCCGCCAGGTCGGGGTGGTCCAGCGTGCGCGCAGCGTACATAGGCGCATAGCCGGCCGCAATCAGCAGGGCGTTGCGCTCGCGCAGCGGGACGCTCAGCCGCTCGGCCAGCCGCAACACCATATCGCGGCTGGGCAAGGCCCGACCGGTTTCCACATAACTCAGATGTCGGGTGGAAATGTCTGCTTCCAGCGCCAGACCTTGTTGGCTCAGGTGGCGGTGCTGCCGCCAATGGCGCAAGTGCGCACCAAAGGGCGAACGGGGGGAGGGAGGTAGTGCGGCAGTCTGCATGAGCGGCTCCAGAAAGACGGGGTTGCCGCAGGCCTCTGGTGTTGAACCGGCCCGAGGCGCATTCGACAGGCAAGCCTAAAGCGCAGTGCGCGCCAAGACCATAACCTTGCACGTTATCGACTCCATGGAGGCGCAGCAGGACCATGGGACCCGCTGCGCAGGAAGGCCTGCACAGATTTACCCACAAGGAGTCTTTCATGTCGATTTTTGCATCACCTCAATTTCTATCCCGCGTGATGTGGCTCGATGCTGCGTCTTGTGCCGCCACCGGCGCTCTGCAGCTGCTGCCTGGCGATGCCCTGGCCCGCTGGACGGGCCTGCCCAACGCCCTGTTGGTGGGTACGGGCTGGTTCTTGCTGGCCTACGCAGCGGCTACGGCGTGGATGGCGAGCCGCGCATCGGCACCGCGGCGGGCGATTTGCCTCGTGGTGCTGGGCAATCTGCTGTGGGCCGTGTGCTGCGGTGCCTTGTTGTTGAGCGGAACCCTGACTTTGAGCGCCTGGGGCGTCGCCTGGGTGCTGGTGCAGGCGCTGGTGGTGGTGTTGTTGGCGGACTTGCAGTGGATGGGCCTGCGTGCGACCGCGCGGCCTGAGCTCCGCCGACCGGTCACCGCATGAAGATCACCGAGGCTTTGCACGCCGCCGTGCGTGTGCGTGTGGCATTAATCCTGCGGCGTGAATCCGATCACCAGCGACGGCGGCACCCGGCCATCCACATCCCGTGGAAGCGTCGCGGTTTTCTGCAGGGCGCGCAGCACAGCATCGTCCCAGGCGGCGTTGCCGCTGGATTTGATCAAGCGCGTGCCGACGATCGTGCCATCTGGCGACGTGCGCACTTCGACCTCGGCGCGGGGGTTGCCGCTCATTACATCGGGGTAGACGATGTTGGGCTTGACCTTGGCTGCCACCTTGCCGCCGTAACCGCCAGAGGGGCCGGAATCGCGTAGGGCATTGCCGGTGGCGGAAGGGGCGCCGCTTGCGCCAGCCAAGCCTTGCATGCGGCGGATGTTTTCCTGACGGCGCTCTTCGGCAGCCTTGGCGTTGGCCTTTTCGATGGCTTCGTCCTTCTTGCGCTTTTCTTCCGCCAGGCGCTTTTGTTCCTTCTCGCGTTCGGCCTTCTCACGCTCCGCTTTTTCGCGCTCAGCCTTTTCCTTGGCGAGCTTGTCTTTCTTTTCTTGCTCCAGGCGCTGCTGCTCCTTGAGTTTTTTCTCGCGTTCCAGTTTTTGCTTCTCTTCGCGCTCGCGCTTTTCCTTTTCCACGCGCTGCTTTTCGCGTTCGATGGCGATGTCCGCCTCTTGCGGATCAGGCTGCGCGCGTGGCGTCGGCTCTGGCGGTGGCGGTGCAGGTTTTGGAGGCGGCGGCACGACCGGTTCTGCGGCTGGCTTTGGTGGCGTGGGCTGCGGTGGCGCAGGGGTAGGCGGGTCTGCGCGGGGCGCCGCCTGCTGCGGCACCGAAGACCACAACTCTGCCACCACGGCAGGCTGGTCGCTGTCGCGCTTCCAGGCCACGCCCCAGGTCAGCGCGGCAATCAAAAAAAGGTGCGCGAGGACGGCGAGTGCGAGCGCGCGCGCCCGGCCCGGCGGCTGGGGCGGGGTGAATTGGTCTCGGTCGTCGTGGGCGTGCATGCGTTTTACTGAAAGCGAGGAAATCCGTCTAACCGCCCAGCTTTACAGACAGGCCCACACGCTGCACGCCGGCCTTTTGCAGGGCATCAATGGCTTTGACCACGGCGTCGTACTGGACGCCTTTTTCGGCAACGATGACGACTGCCGTGTCCTTGCTCTGGTCTTTCTGCCAGGCGAGGGCTGCCTGGCCGATCTCGCGTGCGTTCATGCTGCGGGTGGCGTCGGGCGTCTTGAGCTGCAACGTGCCATCCTTGTCGACGACGATCTGGGCCACGACCTTGGGCACGTTCTTGCCTTTGCCCACACTGGGCACGTCAATCAGCCCTGGCGTCAGCATGGGCGCTGTCACCATGAAGATGATGAGCAGCACCAGCATCACGTCGATGAAGGGCACCATGTTGATCTCGTTGATGGTGCGGCGACCGCGGCCGCGGGAGGCGATGGCAGCCATGGCGACCCCTCAGTGTGCTGTGGTCGCAGCCGGGTGCGTGCCCAGGTTGCGCTGCAGGATGTTGGAGAACTCTTCGATGAAGGTTTCCTGGTGGTTGGCAATGCGGTCGATGTCGCGCGCAAAGCGGTTGTAGGCCACCACCGCAGGAATGGCGGCGAACAGGCCGAGGGCGGTCGCTACCAGGGCCTCGGCTATGCCTGGCGCCACCGTGGCCAGCGTGACCTGCTCCATACCGGCAAAGCCGGTGAACGCGTGCATGATGCCCCACACCGTGCCGAACAGGCCGACATACGGTGACACCGAGCCGACCGACGCGAGGAAGGACAGGCTCGATTCGATGACGTCCATCTCGCGTTGAAAGCTCGCGCGCATGGCGCGGCGTGCGCCATCGAGCAAGGTGCCCGGGTCCTGGATGTGGCGCTCGCGCAGTTTCTGGAATTCGCGCATGCCGCTGGCAAAAATGCGCTCCATCGGGCCGATGTCCTGCACACCCTGTGCAGCGCTGGCGTAGAGATCGTTCAGGCTGGTGCCCGACCAGAACTCGCGCTCGAACCGCTCGTTCAACACTTTGACGCGTTTGAGACCAAACAGCTTGCGAAAAATTGCCCCCCAGCTGGCCACCGACACGCCAAGCAGCAGCAGCATGACGAGTTGCACCACCCAGCTTGCGTGCAGCACCAGGGTGACGATGGACATGTCTTGCGAATTCATGAAAGGATTTCCAAAAGGGCAGAAGGAATGCGCGCCGGGCGCAGACTGGTGGCGTCCACCCAGCCGATGCGGACCTGACCGGAACACAGCAGCGAGCCGGTCTGGGCCGCAGATCGCTCATTATTTAATAGCGCCTGGTGCTTGATTGTCAAGGATGCTCGGCCCGTTTCTATCAGCTCTGCAGTAACAATGAGTGCGTCGTCCAGTCGCGCTGGTGCAAGGTATTGCAGACGCGCCTCGCTTACGACGAAGATGCCGCCGCTTTGTTCCCGTAATGCGTGCTGGCCGACACCCAGCGCGCGCAGCCACTCGGTGCGCGCGCGCTCGAAATACTTGAGGTAGTTGGCGTAGAAGACGATGCCGCCGGCATCGGTGTCTTCCCAATACACGCGTACCGGATGCTCAAACACCATTGCGCTTTAACCCAGCAGGGTCCGCAGCCGGCGCACGGCTTCCTGCAGATGCTCCATGGAGCTGGCGGTCGAAAAGCGCAGGAAGCGCTCAGGCTCGTGCGTGCCGAAGTCGCGCCCCGGTGTCACCGCCAGGTGGGCCCGGTCCATCAGCGCGTAGGCCAGATCCCAACTGCCTTGCACGCCCAGGCGAGAGGCCGCCTGCGTGCTGTCCGCCCAGGCGTAAAAGGCGCCATCGGGCATCACTGGCACGCTCAAGCCCAGGCGCTGCAGCTCGGGGATGAAGTAATCGCGGCGCAGTTTGAACTCTGCCCGGCGGCGCTCGTATTCGGCGATGCTGGCGGGCTCGAAACAGGCCAGCGCGGCGTGCTGTGCCACGGTGTTGGCACAGATGAACAGGTTTTGCGCCAGCCTCTCGACCACTGGCACGAGCTGCTCGGGCACCACCATCCAGCCCAGGCGCCAACCGGTCATGTTGAAGTACTTGCTGAAGCTGTTGATGCTGATGATGTCGTCCGAAATGGCCAGCGCGCTGTGGCCGAACTGCGCTTCGTACGACAATCCCAGATAGATTTCGTCGATCAGCGTGATGCCGCCATGCTGCTGCACCACGCCGTGAATGCGGCGCAGCTCTTCCGGCGCAATCGAGGTGCCGGTGGGGTTTGAGGGCGAGGCCAGGAGCACGCCGCGCGTCTTGTCGGTCCAGGCGGCGCGCACCTTGTCCGCGCTTAGCTGGTAGCGTTCGTCGGCGGTGGTCGGAATCAAGACCGCAGTCCCTTCCGCCGCACTTACGAAGTGCCGATTGCAGGGGTAGCTCGGATCCGGCATGAGCACTTCGTCGCCCGCGTCGATGAGCGCCAGGCAGGCCAGTTGCAGCGCCGCCGATGCGCCTGCCGTGACCACAATGCGCCGCGCCGGCACATCGACGCCAAAGCGCTCGGCGTACCAGCCACTGATGCGCTCGCGCAATGCGGGCAGGCCCAGCGCCTGGGTGTACTGCGTGCGGCCATCGGCGATAGCGCGTGCAGCAGCTTCCTGTACCAGCGGCGGCGCGGTGAAATCGGGTTCGCCAATGTTCAGAAAGATCATCGGCTCGGCGCTGCCCGCCACGGCGTGCGCCAGTGTCTGCGCCGCCTTGGCGACTTCCATCACGTAAAAGGGCTCGATGCGCTGCGCGCGGTTGGCGATTCTCATCGCGTGGGGGTGGAAGTTGGCATCGGTGTGCGGGAGCCGCCCTTGTCGTTCTGCACTTCGGATGCGCGCAGTTTGGGCGCGAGGCCACCAAGCACGCCGTTGACGTATTTGTAGCCGTCGGTGCCGCCAAAATCCTTGGCCAGCTCAATGTATTCGTTCAGCACTACGCGCCAAGGCACGTCCAGGCAATGCTGGAACTCGTAGGCGCCCATCCACATGACGGCGTGCTCGATCGGGGAGATCTCGGCCAGCTTGCGGTCCAGCAGCGGGACGATGAGCGCATCAAGCTGCTCGGCACCCTCGACACAGCCATGCAGCAAGGCGTCGTAATGCACCGAATCGCACTTGTGGAAACCGGCCAGGTCGCGCGTGAACCCGTCAATGGCGGTGGCGTCGTTGCGTCCGACCAGGTGCTGGTAGAGGGCCTGGAGCGCAAACTCGCGGGCACGGGTGCGGGCTGATTTGCTGGACGCGCGGCGCCCGCCGGTGGCAGCAGCCGACTTGCCGGTGGGCGTGGGCTTTTCGCGGGCGTCGTCGTTCATTCGAGCTCTTCCAGCAGGTTGGCCATTTCTACCGCCACGCGAGCCGCGTCGCGCCCTTTTTCGTTCTGGCGCGCAATCGCCTGTTCGAGGTTTTCGGTGGTCAGAATGGCATTGGCCACCGGCAGGTGGTACTCAAGCGCAATGCGCGAGACGCCGGTAGCCGATTCGTTGGCCACCAGTTCAAAGTGGTAGGTTTCGCCGCGAATGATGCAGCCGAGCGCAATCAGTGCGTCGTACTCGTCCTGCTCGGCCAGGGCCTGCAGGGCCGAGGGCACTTCGAGCGCTCCCGGCACGGTGACGTGGCGAATGTGCTTGTCCTGCACACCAAGCGCCGACAGCTCGGCGCGGCAAGCCGCCGCCAGCGCGTTGGTAATGCCTTCGTTGAAGCGTGCCTGCACGATGGCGATGTGCAGCTTGCTGCCGTCCTGCCTGTCTGCGTTGCCTTTGTCTGCACCAAACATCGTCGTTCCTTTAGTTGTATCCATCCACTCCCAGCCGAATTCCCACAATGGGCTACTGCTTGGGGATGTAGCCGGTAATTTCGAGGCCGTAGCCCGTCATGCTGGGCATGCGGCGCGGCTGACCCATGAGCTGCATGCGGGCCACGCCGCATTCGCGCAGAATTTGCGCGCCGATGCCGTAGGTGCGCAGATCCATGCGACCGCGCTCGGGGGCGTGGGCTGCGCGGGCCGTGCCGTCAAACTGGGCCAGCAATTGTTCGGGGCTCTCGCCGCAGTTGAGCAGCACCGCCACGCCGCAGCCGTGGCGCACGATGTACTCGAGGCTTGTGTCCAGCCCCCAGGTGTGCATGCCGCGGTTGACTTCGAGCGCGTCCAGCACCGAGAGCGGCTCATGCACGCGCACCGGCACAGTGTCGTCGGCCTGCCACTGCCCACGCACGAGGGCGATGTGCAGCGACTGGCTGGGCAGGTCGCGAAAAGCGTGGGCAATGAATTCACCGGCGGCAGTCTGCAGCGTGCGGGTGGCCAGCTTTTGCACCAGGGATTCGGTGCGGCTGCGGTGCTCGATCAGGTCGGCAATGGTGCCAATCTTGAGGCCGTGCTCGGCAGCAAAGACTTGCAGGTCGGGCAGGCGCGCCATGGTGCCGTCGTCTTTCATCACCTCACAGATTACGGCGGAAGGGCTGCAGCCAGCCAAAGCGGCGAGGTCGCAACCGGCTTCGGTATGGCCGGCACGCATGAGCACGCCGCCGTCCACCGCCTGCAGCGGGAAGATATGGCCGGGCTGAACCAGGTCGCTCGCCAAGCTGTCTTTGGCCACCGCCACCTGCACGGTGCGGGCGCGGTCGGCGGCAGATATTCCAGTGGTGACGCCTTCGGCTGCCTCGATGGAGACGGTAAAGGCCGTGCTGTATACCGTGCCATTGCGCGCCGCCATGGGCGGGAGTTTCAAAAATTCGCAGCGCTCGCGCGTCAGCGTGAGGCAAATCAGGCCGCGACCAAAGCGCGCCATGAAGTTGATGGCCTCGGGCGTGACGTGGTCGGCGGCCAGCACCAGGTCACCTTCGTTTTCGCGGTCTTCCTCGTCCACGAGGATGACCATGCGGCCAGCACGCATCTCGGCCACGATCTCTTCCACCGGCGAGATCGGGGCGCTGGAGGTGGTGGATTCTGGGAGCGGAGCGTTCATTGGCAGCTTTCGGCAGAAGAGGGTGGCGCGGCGCGCGCGGCACGCTCGCGGCATGCCGGGCGACACGCCCACAAGCCGATTCAAAGAACAGGCACTGCCGCGCAACCGCAACCGGGCCGCGCGCAGCGACCGGGAAAACCCGTGATTTTACGGGAAGGGTTCGCCTTGCTGCAGTTCTACGTCGCTTACCGGGTAAGCCACGCACGGCAACACGCAGCCTGCCTCCATTTCCTCGGTGGTGATGCCGGGCCATTCGATGGCGTAGCGCACCTCGCCCGAGACCAGCGTGCCGATGCAGGTGCGGCAGGTTCCGTTGCGGCATGAGCTCGGCCAGTCGATTGCGCCCTGCTCCAACGACAGCAGCAGCGGTTGTTCAGGCCATGCGTCGCAGGAGGCGCCCTCGGGATCTACAACAGCAGTGAAGAAGGGTGCGGCGGTGGAAGGCGTAGTCATGCGGGAGAAGAACCATCGGTAGGCGCCCGGCCAAACACCAGGAGCAGATTGTTGGCCGGCATGGCGTGGCGCTCGCGCAGCCACAGCCCTGCGCTGTGTGCCTGCTGCTGCACTGCCGAAAGATGGCGCAGCCCCCATGCGGGGTTGCGCTCGCGCAGGCTCTGGTCGAACGTGAGGTTGCCGGGTGCCGTGGCGACGCCGTCTTCCAGGTACGGGCCATAAGTGACGAGCACCCCATCGCGTCCCAAGTACCGAGCGGCGCCCTGCATCAGACCTTCGCAGCACTCCCACGGGGCAATGTGCAGCATGTTGGCGCAATAGACCAAGTCGAATGTCTGTGCGAACGGGGCCCCCTGCGCTGGCCATTGCGCATCGCGCACGTCAAGCAGCACCGGGGTGGCGACATTGTCTGCGCCGGCCTGCGCTGCCCAGCCGACAACAGACTCGAAGGCATCGGCTTGCCAGTCGCTCGGCTGCCATTGCCAGCCGGGCAGGGCCTTGGCAAAGGCCGCGGTGTGCTGGCCGGTGCCACTGGCAATTTCCAGCGCCGTTCCAGTTGGGCCGAGCAGAGCAAAGAGGCGCTCAAGAATGGGCACGCTGTTGCGCTCGGCGGCCGGGCTGTGATGTAAAGAAGTCAAAGTATCAATGAAAAATGGGTGTTAGCGCACTAAATGCAAACGTTCTTAGCTATCAATGTAATAGTATCTGCAGGCCTTGAAGTTGCCCGCCGGCCAAACCCAAGGTGGGCAGAAAAGAGGCACTCGCCAACAAAACCTTGCACAGCAGCAACTTGCAGCCGCCATACACAGTTGGCCCAAAGTTATCCCCAGTTTTGTCCCGCAATGCGGGGGATAACTCGCGAGCAAGAGGCGCGCCCAGCTTGCCAAAAGATTAAGCAGTTCAACAAAATCCTTCTAAAATCAAGTGCTTGCAAGCGCCATACCGCTTCGTCCCGGGCTTATCCACATGATTGTCCAGTTTTTGCAGGGACAACACGGTCGAGCTGAGAACGCCCTTACGCGTGGACGGCGACGCCCTTCCAGAACGCCACGTGGTCGCGAATGTCCTCTGCTTCTGGCTTGGGGTCCGAATAGGTCCAGGCAGCGTCAGGGTTGAGTTCGCCGTCAACCAACAGCGACATATACGTGGCCTGGCCTTTCCAGGGGCACATGGTCTTGTGGTTGCTGAACGCAAAGTATTCGCGCTTGAGCGCGCTCTGCGGGAAATAGTGGTTGCCTTCCAATACGACGGTGTCGTCGCTCTCGGCAACGGTGACGCCTTTCCAGACTGCTTTCATGGTGTTTCCTTGGTGGCAGCCTTTGGCTGCATAGGTTCGATCTGCAAGCGTTGCGGCAGGACATTGGCGCTCTGGCCCACTGCGGCCAGAATAGCCGCATGACTTCAACACTCGATTATTCACAAGGCGTTGCCTACGTGCGCGGCCAGTATGTCCCCATTGCCGATGCTGCCATTCCCATTACAGATTGGGGCTTCCTGCGCTCCGACGCCACGTACGACGTGGTCACGGTATGGGAAGGCGCCTTTTTTCGGCTGGATGCGCATCTTGAGCGTTTTGCCCGCAGCTGTGCCAGTTTTCGGCTCGACCCCGGATTGTCTTCCGCACAGATCACCGAAGTCTTGGAGCAGTGCGTGCGGCTATCGACATTGCGCAGCAGCTATGTGGAAATGATCGTCACGCGCGGGCAGCCGCCCTGGGGTTCGCGCGACCCGCGCCAGGCAGTGAACCAGTTCTATGCGTTTGCCGTGCCGTATGTGTGGATTGCAAACGAGGCGCAGCGCGCCCAAGGCCTGAACCTCATCGTCAGCGACGTACAGCGCATTCCCGCGACCAGTGTGGACCCGCGGGCCAAGAACTACCACTGGAACGACCTGACCATGGGGCTGCTCGGCGCGCTTGATGCTGGCGGCGACAGTGTGGTGCTGACCGATGGCAGCGGTCATGTCGTCGAAGGCCCGGGATTCAACGTCTTTTGCGTCAACGCCCAGGGCGTGCTGGTGACGCCGAAGCAGGGAATCCTGGAAGGTGTGACACGGCGCACGGTGCTCGAGGTCGCGCATACGCTCGCGCTGCCGGTGCAAGTGCGTGCACTGCCGGTGTCCGAACTCTCGAGCGCCCGCGAGGCTTTCGTCACCAGTTCCGGCGGCGGTGTGCTGCCGGTGACACAGGTCAATGGCCGGCCGCTGGGCGACGGTCAGGTGGGGGCCGTGACGCAGCGGCTGATTGCCAGTTATTGGGACTGGCACCGCGACCCGCGCTACAGCCGCGCGGTGCGCTACGACGTCTGAAGCGCGCCTTGTAGAAGCGGCCTTCGTCCGGTATTTCGAGGCACAGCGCCGAGAAACACTTGCAGGTCTGCCCTGCTCGGCATGCGAGCGCCACGCCGCAGTGGCAACACGATGCCGCGACCAGGCATGCATACGCGGAAGCCGCAGACCAACCTGCCTATGCCTCGGTCACGCTACATTATTCGCCGATCTAAACATGTTCAGGAGCTTGAGAATGACACTGGATTTCCAGGGCCGGGTGGCCATCGTGACGGGTGCTGGTGGTGGTTTGGGCAGGGCGCACGCTCTGGCCTTGGCAGCACGTGGTGCGAAAGTGCTGGTCAACGACCTTGGCGGCGGCGTGCATGGCGAGGGCGGCTCAGTGAGCGCTGCACAAAAAGTGGTGGACGAGATTCGCGCCGCTGGCGGTGAGGCGCTGGCCAACGGCGCGTCGGTCACAGACTTTGACGCCGTGCAGGCCATGGTGCAGCAGGCAGTGGACGCCTGGGGCCGGGTGGACGTGCTGGTGAACAACGCCGGCATTCTGCGCGACAAGAGCTTTGCCAAGATGGACATGGCGGACTTTCGTACCGTGGTGGACGTTCACCTGATGGGCGCCGCCTACTGCTGCAAGGCGGTGTGGCCGCACATGGTGTCGCAGGACTACGGCCGTATCGTGATGACAACCTCATCCACGGGTCTTTACGGCAATTTCGGTCAGAGCAACTACGGCGCGGCCAAGCTGGCGTTGGTGGGCCTGATGCAGACGCTCGCCATAGAGGGCGCGAAGCACCACATCCATGTCAACGCACTGGCGCCCACGGCGGCCACCCGCATGACCGAGGGTTTGATGCCCGCCGAAGTGCTGGCCATGCTGGCGCCCGAGGCGGTCGTTCCCGCCATGCTGGTGCTGGCGCACGAGAGTGCCCCGACGCGCACCGTCCTGTGCGCCGGCGCAGGCAGTTTCGAGGCGGCGCATGTCACCTTGACGCAAGGCGTTCACATCGGCATCGGACCGGACGCACCGGAGCGACTGGCAGAGCATCTGGCAGAAGTCACGGCGCGTGGCGGCGAGCAAGTGCCGGCCAGCGGCGCCGCACAGGGGGCGCTTGAAGTGCAGAAAGCCATGGCGGCGCAGCGCTAAGCTTGTCGCGCACACGCCGTGTAATTTCCCTGCGCTATGCACGACGGCGTGCCGCGTGCTAAGTTCCACGCACTAAAAACACGCCAATGGCCAGCATTTCATGAGCTCCCTAGAGGACACCCTGCGCGCGCAACCCCTGCTCGGCATACGCCGAGGTATTGAGAAAGAGGGCTTGCGGGTGCGGCCTGCAGGTGATTTGGCGCTTACGCCCCATCCAATGGCGTTGGGCTCGGCGCTCACGCACCCACAGATCACCACCGATTACTGCGAGTCGCAGATCGAGCTGGTGACGGGCGCGCACCTGTCCATCGACGACTGTTTGGGCGAGCTCACCCGTATTCACCAGTTTGTGCACCGCACCTTGTCGGCGCAGGGTGATGAGCGCCTGTGGGCGTCGAGCATGCCTTGCCGCTTGCCCACAGACGAAACGATCCCGCTGGCGCGTTACGGCGGTTCAAACGTCGGCCGTGCCAAAAGTGTTTACCGCATGGGCTTGGGCCACCGGTACGGGCGGCGCATGCAGACCATTTGCGGTATTCACTACAACTGGTCGATGCCAGGGGTTACCAGTGAACAGTATTTCGCGCTGATGCGAAATTTTCGGCGCCATGCCTTCGTTTTGCTGTATTTGTTTGGTGCGTCGCCGGCGCTGTGCTCGTGCTTTGCGCAAGGGCGACCACACGCCTTGCAAACCCTCGGGCCTGACGCGCTGTATCTGCCGTATGCCACCTCCCTGCGCATGGGCCGCCTGGGTTACCAGAGCGACGCCCAGGCAACTCTCGCGGTCAGCTACAACGGGCTCGACGGATACGCGAAGTCGCTGCACGACGCACTGACCCAATCCTATCCCGCGTACGAAGCGGTTGGGATTCGCAATCCTGGTGGCGATTACAACCAGCTCGGGACCAGCCTGCTGCAGATCGAGAACGAGTATTACGGCACCATCCGGCCCAAGCGTGTGATTCGCCCGGGCGAGCGCCCCTTGCACGCCTTGCGCGAGCGCGGCGTCGAATACGTGGAAGTGCGCTTGATGGATCTGGATCCGTTTGTCCCCGTGGGCATTACGGCCGACACCATGCGGGTGCTCGATGTGTTCCTGTTGCACTGTTTGCTGTCCGATAGCCCACAGGACACGCCCGAGGAAATTACTGAAATCAAGCACAACCAGCACCTGACTGCGGCGCGCGGGCGCGAACCGGATCTGTATCTGCAGCAACGGGGGCGGTCAGTGTTGCTGACGCAATGGGCGGACCAGTTGCTGCAAGAGTGCGTCCCCTTTGCCCAGGCGCTGGACAAGGCGCACGGCGGCGACGCTTATGCAAGTGCCTTGGCTGCTGCACGCAGCACGGTGCACGCAGGTGACACACCGCCGTAGGCCCGGGTGCTTGACGCCATGGCACTCAAGCATGGGAACAGTTTCACGGGTTTTGCTGCGCAGTGCTCTGCCGATGTCCAGCAGTCGTTGTTGGCGCTACCTTGGAGCGATCAGGATCAAGCCACTTTTGAGCAGATGGCCCGCAACTCCTGGGAGGCACAAAAGGCACTCGAAGTGGCCGACACGCTGAGCTTCGAAGAGTGGCGCCTCGTTTACATGTCGGCTGAAAATCTGGGTTGATGCCTTAGCGCGTGGCGCCGCACTTCAGCGTCCATCGAAACTGCCACGGCCGGTTCGCGGATAGCGCTTGCCATTGCTGTCGGTGCAGGTGAAAGAACTGCACTCCTTGATATAAGGCCGATCGGGGCGATCAGGACGGTGCACAGGCCGCTGATGCACTGGCCATGCGGGGGGCTGCACGACCACGATCTGAGGCCGATTGGCGCGCGCCGCTTCGGTGAGTGCGTAGCCCTCGGGACCAAGGCACGAGAAATCCATTTGTCGCTGAGCCGCTTCAAGCCGGGCAGACGCATCCTCCCCAAGGCGAGCTGCGCTGGCAGCCACCGCATCGAGGGCTCGACGTGCATTTACACATGCTGCGCTGCTGGCGTAGTCTGGAGCGCTGGAGTTGTTGCGCGCGTCACGCTCGTTGCGCGCCTGCTGCGCGTCACGTTCCTGCGCAGCCGCTGCTTCTTCTGCAAGCCGCTTACGCATGCGCTGGGCCGCTTCTTCCGCTTGAGCACGCTCGCGCGCCACTTCTTCCGGTGATTGACGCGGTGCCACTTCACGGCTTTGCGCGCCGCCTTCGCAGCTTGAATCGGTGTAGGTGACTTTGCCGGTGCGTGTGTCGGTACAGCGCAGTACCTGCGCTTGAGCGGGCGCCAGCAGCGCAAAAATTGCGAGCGATAGCGCGCTCTTCCAATACCAAGCGCGGCTTATCTCCCGGTTAGATTTCACGATCCATTCTCAATGCAGGTCACGGAAGGCGGTCAGAGCGGGGAAGGAACGACCCGGTTTTAGGATTGTAGTTATCGTAATCGGTGCGGGGACTGCCATCTGGATTCAGGTCATTCCGATTCGCTCGCTCTCGCTGTGCGCGCTGGCGCTCCGCAATCTCGCGCTCTCGAATTCGTCGCTCGTGTTGCGCAATGTCGCGATCGCGGTTGCGTTCCACTTCGCGGCGTTGCCGCGCCTCGCGCTCGATGCGCTCTCGCTCGCGTTCC
>JAUCDU010000025.1:0-14410 GCA_034674825.1 Giesbergeria sp. | reverse complement strand
CGACCTGTTTGGCCATGTGCCGCTGCTCTTCAACCCGGTGTTTGCCGACTATGTACAGCGCTACGGCCAGGGCGGGCTCAAGGCCGAGCGCCTGGGCGCCTGCGAGATGCTGGCGCGGCTGTACTGGTACACCATCGAGTTCGGCCTGATACGCGAGGCCGGCGGCTTGCGCGCTTACGGGGCCGGCATTTTGAGCTCGGCGGGCGAACTGGCCTATGCGGTGCAAAGCTCCGAGCCGCAGCGCCTGCCGCTCGAACTCGAGCGCACCATGCGCACGCGCTACAAGATCGACAGCTACCAGGAAACCTATTTCGTCATCGACAGCTTCCAGGAGCTGTTCGACATGACGGCCGCCGACTTTGCACCGGTGTACGAGCGCTTGCGCGCCCTGCCCGAGATTGCGGCGGGCCGCTAAAACCCGCGAGCAGGTGCGCAGCGAGCACTATACAAACGATAGCTGTCCACGCTCACCAAATAAGCGCTAGCGGCCAATTTCATTCATATTTTCTCTGGGCTCGCAGTGGCCAGCAGCGCCAGGCACTCGGCCAGAACCTCAGGCCGGCGCGCCATCTCGACGTGCGCTACACCCGCGAGAAAGCGATTGTCGGCCCTGGGCAAGGTGGCGGTGCTGGCGGGGAACACGATGTTGTCGCAGTTCGAGTACCAGCAAGTGAACCGCTCCGCGCGCCCCGCCGGTTCTGCTCCGCTGAGCTTGCCCACCCAGTCGCCATCAAGCGCCATTTGCTGGCCGTTGACGGCACGCGAAAAGCGCCCGGCCCAGGTGCCCCGGTGCGGCGTGCCCAGAGTGACCACGCTCTGCACGCGACCGTCGCCCGCGCAGGCGCGCAGCCAGGCGCGTGCTGCCAAGCCGCCCATGCTGTGGCAGATCAACACCGGCTCCCTGCCCGTGGCAGCCTGCACGCGCTGCACCGCCGCTTCCAGCGTGGGCGCGTAGTCGTCAATCGAACCAAACACCGGCTCCAGATTCACCGCCACAAAAGCGTGCCCCGCAGCGCGCAGCGGCGCAAACCACGGCCGCCAAAGGCCCCGGTTGCACAAAAAACCATGCACCAGCACTACGCCGCGCTGGCCGGTGGGCGTGCTGGGCAGCCAGTCGGGCTCAGCGCGGCTGCGAAACGGCTGGTCCCAGCAGAACACGCGCAGCGCCACCCGCACTTCGGCCCACCAAGCGCGCCGCAGCTGCGCCCACCTGGCGCTCGGCGCCGGATCTGCAAGGTTCATGCGCTGCATCAGGGCGAACTGCAAGGCCATCATGCCCAGATAGAAGAGCGCTGCGACAAACAGGCCGCCCACCGCCAGTACCCACGACCCAGGCAGGCCAAAGACCAGCCACGCGACTGCGCACAGCAGCAGAAAGACGGTCCAGGTGGCTTGAATTCTGGCAATCATGGCGATGGTGTAATAGGTGCGAACGCCCGATTGTGCAAGCCCACACTTCGTCATGGACGCCGCAGAGAACATCCGCCAAAGCATTGCCCGCGTGACCGAGTTGCGCGCCACGCAGGCTGCCAACCTTGCGCTCGCCACCGCTGTGCGCGCGGTCAAACAGTTTCAGTCGCGCCGCTTCATCGGCAGCTACGCCGACCTGATGCGCGATCCCACGGTGCGCCCTGCCACGCAGTTCTTTCTCGACGAGCTCTACAGCCCGGGCGACTTCAGCGCGCGTGACGCGCAGTTCGTGCGCATCGCTGGCACCCTGCAAAGCGTCTTTCCAAAGCCGGTCATCCATACAGCCCTGACGCTGGCACTGCTGCATACCCTCACCGAGGAGCTGGACCACGCCATGGGCCGCGCGTGGCTGGCGCAGGCCGAAGCCACCAGCGAAGCGGCACGCTATGCGCTGGCGTGGCGCAGCGTCGGCCGCGCCGAAGCCAGGCGCCAGCAGCTTGGCTGGGTGATGGAGCTGGGCCACGACCTGACGCGCTTCACCCGCACCCCCGGCCTGCGCACCATGCTGCGGATGATGCGCAGACCTGCGCAGGCGGCGGGCTTGGGCGCGCTGCAGCATTTTCTGGAGATGGGCTTCGACACCTTCGGCGCTCTGGCAAAGAAACGCGGTGCGGTCGAGGGATTTCTCGACACCGTGCGCGATCGTGAAACCAGGCTGATGGCACTGCTCTTCGACGCCCCGGTTGTCGCCTGCGAGACCGAATTGAACGCCACCTTGGGACAAGCCCGGTAGTCCTGCGCGCTGGGGTCCAACACAATCAAAAGTGTTGTCACTTTTTACCCGCTCTCCGCATGGACAAGATCTGGCTCAAGAACTACCCCGCAGGCGTGCCGCACGACGTGCAGCCTGAGCAGTACCGCTCGGCTGCGCATTTGATCGAAGAGGCGATGGTCACGCACGCGCGGCAGCCGTTTTCGGTCTGCATGGAGCGCTGGATGCGCTACGCCGAGCTCGACCGCCTCTCTGCCGCACTTGGCGCCTGGCTCCAGGGCCAGGGGCTGGCGCCCGGAGCGCGCGTGGCCATCATGCTGCCCAACATTCCGCAGTTCGCCGTCACCATGGCGGCGGTGCTGCGCGCCGGCTATGTGTGCGTGAACGTGAACCCGCTCTACACCGCCCGCGAGCTGGAGCACCAACTCAAGGATTCGGGCGCCAGCGCCATCGTCATCCTGGAGAACTTCGCCCACACGCTGGCCGAGGTGATGGAACACACCGAGGTGCGACATGTGGTGATGGCCTCCATGGGCGACCTGCTGGGGTTCGCGTATGGCCGCTGGATCACCTTCGCCGTGCGCCACCTGGCGAAGTTGGTGCCGGCCTACGACCTGCCGCTCCCGCATGGCTGCAGCTTCAGCACCTTCCGCCAGGCGCTGGCGCTGGGCGCCCGGCGCACACTGACCGCCAGCAGCGCCACGCTGGACGACACTGCCTTCCTGCAGTACACCGGCGGCACCACAGGCCTGTCCAAGGGCGCCGTCCTCACCCACCGCAACATCGTCGCCGCCACGCTGCAGGCCGAAGCCTGGTTCACGCCAGCGCTCGAAAAGATGGGCGATGTCACCAAGGCCAACAGCATTGCCGCGTTGCCGCTGTACCACATCTTCGCGCTCACGCTGTGCCTGCTGGCGATTCGCCAGGGCTCGCACCTGACGCTTATTCCCAATCCGCGCGACATCCCAAAATTTGTCGAGGTACTCAAAAAACGCCCGTTCCACATGCTGCCTGCGGTGAATACGCTGTTCAACGCGCTCTTGCAAAACGCCCAGTTCCGGGCGCTGGATTTCTCGCGCCTGTGCGTGTCGCAGGCGGGGGGCATGGCCGCATCCGAGGGCACGGCGCGCCAGTGGAAGAAAGTCACCGGCAGCACCATGATCGAAGGCTGGGGCATGAGCGAGACCTGCGCCATCGGCACCAACAACCCGGTCAATGCCGAGGCGTTCTCCGGCAGCATCGGCCTGCCACTTCCTGGCATCGACATCGCCATCAAGGACGACGCAGGCAACAGCCTGCCGGTAGGCGAAAGCGGCGAAATCTGCATTCGCGGTCCGAACGTCACGCCCGGCTATTACGAAAAACCTGAGGAGAACGCCGCCGCCTTCACCGAAGACGGATTTCTGCGCACCGGCGACATCGGCGTCATGGACGGCAGCGGCTATACCCGCATCATCGACCGCAAGAAGGACATGATTCTGGTCAGTGGCTTCAACGTCTTCCCCAACGAGATCGAGAACGTCGTGTCGCTGTGCCCCGGCGTGCTGGAATGCGCGGCCATTGGCGTACCCGACGACCACCAGGGCGAAGCCGTGAAGCTGTTCGTGGTCCGCAGCAGCGCTAGCCTGACCGAAGAAGACGTCGCGCGCTACTGCCACGACAAGCTCACCGGCTACAAGCGCCCCAGCCGCATTGAGTTCCGCGACGACTTGCCCAAGACCAATGTTGGCAAGATATTGCGGCGGGAACTACGATCAACCCCCTGAGCGGCTTGCGCCGCTTCCCCCTTCTCTTGCATCGCTGCGCGATGCGGAAGGGGGACAACACCGGCGCTGCGGGGCGGCCCTTGCGCGGTGTTCGCTGGGCTGGTCCGCCCCCATGCTTACGCTCTACTATTTATAGCTTATGACGCTTACTGCACCTGCGCTACCGCCTGAAATTACCTTGTTTGAGCGCGGTTGGCTCTCCTCCAACAACGTCCTGTTCACCGGGCCGGAAGGTGCAGCGCTGGTGGACACCGGCTATTGCAGCCACGCGCCGCAGACCTTGGCCTTGGTGCGTGCGGCCCTGGGCGAAGAGCCGCTGGCGCGCATCCTGAACACGCATCTGCACAGCGACCATTGCGGCGGCAACGCGGCCTTGCAGCAGGCCTCGCCCGGCGTGCAAACCTTTGTTCCCCCCGGCCAGGCGGAGCACGTGCGCCACTGGGACGCCTACGCGCTCAGCTACACGCCCACAGGCCAGGAGTGCCCGCCGTTTCACTGTGATGGCGTGCTATCGCCCGGCAGCGAGGTACAGCTCGGCGGCAAGCCTTGGCAGGTACACGCGGCGCCGGGGCACGACCCGCATTCCATTGTCCTGTTCGAGCCGCAGGCGCGCATCCTGATTTCGGCCGATGCGCTGTGGGAAAACGGCTTTGGTGTGGTGTTCCCCGAGCTCGAAGGCATTGCCGCCTTCGACGAGGTGGCCGCCACGCTGGACGTGATTGAGCGCCTCGCGCCCGCCGTTGTCATCCCCGGTCACGGTCCGGTGTTTGCCGACGCCCCCCGAGCGCTGGCCGTCGCGCGCAAGCGCTTGGCAGGCTTCGTGCGCGATCCGCTCAAACATGCGCAGTACGCGGCCAAGGTGCTGCTGAAATACAAGCTGCTGGAGTGGCAGACCATCGAACTGCAGGCGCTTGAAGCCTGGGCCGAGGCAACCCCGTACTTCGGCCAACTGCACGCCACCCACTTTGCCGATCAGGAGTCGTCCGAGTGGCTGCGCAGCCTGGTGAACGACCTGGTGCGCTCGGGCGCCGCCACCCGCGAGGGCGATCGGCTGCACAACGCCTGACGTCAGACCAAGGCATGTTTGCAAGGCCCAAAATTTCAGCGCTAAAGAGCAGCAATGCGGGTGACCCCATGATGGACACTGGGGTGCACCCACATCCCATCGCGAAGCATCGCTGCAAGACGCAGCGCATTGCCGCCATTTACACCTGCGCTGTGGCGCACTGAATCCGAGGACATCCATGCCTTCATACGACTACCAACTCTTCGTCATCGGCGGCGGCTCAGGCGGTGTGCGCGCTGCGCGCATTGCCGCCGGGCTGGGCGCGCGCGTGGGCATTGCCGAGAACTTCCGCTACGGCGGCACCTGTGTCATTCGCGGTTGTGTGCCCAAGAAGCTGCTGGTGTATGCCGCCCACTACGCCGAGGATTTTGCCGATGCCCAGGGCTTCGGCTGGAGCGTGCCGCCGGCGCAATTTTCCTGGCCGAAACTGATAGCAGCCAAAGACAAGGAAATCGCACGCCTGAGCGGCCTGTACGAAAACAACCTGAAAGGCTCCAAGGTCGAGGTCATGCACGGCGCCGCCCGCGTACTCGATGCACACACCGTACTGGTCAACGCCCAACCCGTAACCGCCGAGCACATTCTGGTGGCCACGGGCGGCACGCCGTTTGTGCCGCTCATCCCAGGCATCGAACACGCCATCACCTCCAACGAGGTGTTTGATTTGCCGCAGCTACCCAAGCGGGTGCTGGTGGTCGGCGGTGGCTACATCGCGGTGGAGTTTGCCGGCATCCTGAAGGGCCTGGGCGCGCAGGTCACGCTGTGCTACCGCGCTGGCCAGGTGCTGCGCGGCTTTGACGACGACGTGCGCGCGCACTTGCAGGACGAGATGGTCAAAAAGGGCATCACCGTGCTGCTGCACCACGACGTGGCGCGGATCGACCGCCTGAACGACGCCAGTTTGTCGGCAAGCCTCACCGGTGCCTCCACCGCGCCGCTGGTGGTGGATGCGGTGCTCTACGCCACCGGCCGCGTGCCCAATACCCAAGGCCTGGGGCTGCTGGAGGCGGGCGTGGAGCTGGACGCCGTCGGTGGCGTCAAGGTCGATGCCTTTGGCAAAACCAGCATCGACAGCATCCACGCGGTGGGCGACGTCACCAACCGCATCGCACTTACCCCCGTGGCCATTCGCGAGGGCGCGGCTTTGGCGCAGACGCTGTTCGGGCCCACACCCGTTAGCGCGGACCTGACCACCGTACCCTCGGCGGTGTTCAGCCAACCCCCTATAGGCACGGTGGGGCTGACCGAGGCACAGGCACTTGCGCAGTATGGCGAAATCGATATTTACAGCAGCAAGTTCCGCAACATGCGCCACACCCTGTCCGGGCGCGACGAGCGCACCTTGATCAAGCTGATCGTAGATACGGCCAGCCAGCGTGTGCTGGGCGCGCACATGGTGGGCGCCGATGCGCCCGAGATCATCCAGGCGCTGGCGATTGCCATCCGCATGGGTGCCACCAAGGCCGACTTTGATGCCACGGTGGCGCTGCACCCGTCGGCGGCGGAAGAATTCGTGACCCTGCGGGACAAGGTCACGCGAAAAAACCCGGGCTGAAGCAGCTTGCGCGTGGCCCGTGCGGTGAAGCGCCCCTTTGTGGCGCCGTGCGCCGTCACTGCCGACGCCCAACACATTATTTTCTGACTTGGGCGATGGTTGGATCTGGCAAGCCGGCCTTACGCCGCCATCACCACCGGTCCACCTTTGGCAATGGCCCGCTGGTACGCCGGCCGCGCCCGCATGCGCTCGCAATAGGCCTGCAGCTTGGGGCAGTCCTTGGCCTTGGCGGCGCGCGACAGCGCGGCCTCGACGGCAAAGCTCATCTGGAAATCGGCCATGCTCAGGTGCTCGCCCGCAAACCAGCGGTGGCGGGCCAGGTGCTCTTCCATGAAGTCGAGCGCCGCGTCCACATTCGGGTCCACCAGTTGCTGCTGCACCTTGGCGCACAGCGCGCGGGCTATGGGTTTGACAAAAAATGGCATGGGCTGGCGCGGGATGCTGACAAACACCAGCTTCATCACCAGCCAGTTCATCAGCGAGCCCTCGGCGTAGTGCATCCAGAAACGGCAGCGCCGGTGCTCCGGCGTACCCACCGCAGGCTGCAGGTGCGCGAGCTCGGCGGGCGCACCCGCACCATAGGTTTCCACCAGGTACTCGATGATGGCGCCCGACTCGGCAATGGTTTCGCCGTGGTCGGTAATCACCGGCGATTTCCCCAGGGGGTGCACCTTGCGCAGCGCCGCCGGCGCGAGGCGCGTGCGCGGGTCGCGCTTGTAGACCTTCAGCTCGTACGGAACGCCGAGTTCTTCAAGCAGCCAGAGGACACGCTGCGAGCGCGAGGTTTCAAGGTGGTGGACGGTCAGCATGGTCGCCTTCTTAGAGCCTGCTCAGTCATGGGAATAGCTATAATAATAATAGCTAATAACGCTTGCAAAATGGGCGCTAGAAGCCAAAAACACCGGAACTTCAGGGCAAATCCTTGTTCACTTCGGGTGTGGCCATGTCGCGCGGCCCCACCTTGCCCAGGCGCTCGCGCAGCGACTGCGGCTGACCGGTGAGGATGGCGGCGTAGTTGGTGGTGTTGGCCAGCACCTTTTTCACGTAGTCGCGCGTTTCGGTAAACGGCACGTTTTCGGCCCAGATGGCGGCGTCCAGCACCGGGCCGTTGCGCCAGTTGCGCGGCCGCCCCGGCCCGGCGTTGTAGGCAGCAGCAGCCAGCGGCATGGAGCCGGCGAAGTCGTCCAGCGCGAGCTTGAGGTAGGCGGTGCCGATGGTGATGTTGGTGTCGCGGTCGTTGATCTGGTCGGCGGTGAAACCGGTCAGGCCGATCTTCCTGGCCGTCCAGCGCGCCGTCGCCGGCATCACCTGCATCAGGCCGGAAGCTCCGACGCCTGAGCGCGCGTTCATGATGAAGCGGCTTTCCTGGCGAATCAGGCCGTACACATAGGCCGGATCGAGCCCGACCTCGCGGCTGTGGGCCACCACGGCGCTTTCGAACGGCATCGGAAAGCGCTGCGAATAGTCGGCCACGGTCTGGGTGCGTTCGCTGGTGTTGATGCAGCGGTCCCAGACCTCGTACTGGCAAGCGAAATCGGCCGCGGCGAGCAGGTCGCGCTCCCCCATGCCGCCGCGCTCGTGCAGATTGGTCGCGTAGTTCCACTCGCGCACGCCTTCGCTGCGCAAACCGATCAGGATCGCGTACAGCCCCCGGTTGAGCGCCGGGTTGGCGCGCGCAGCGGCCTTTTCTTCGGCTGTCAGCGGCGCGGGCGCCGGCGGCACCGTGATGCGCTCGCCCAGCGCTTCGAGCGCCAGCTGCTCATAGAAGCCGCTGGTTCCGGCAATCGAACGCAGCAGCGCGTTGGCCTCTGTGCGCTCGGCATCGGTGACGCGCCCTTGCAGCAGCGCGCGGGCCTTCCAGTACACCCAGGCACTGTCCTTTTGCGCCTCCGGCGACATCGCCGATACCGCCTTGCGCACCATGTCCCACTGGCTGGCGCGCAAGGCGGCACGCACCTTCCAGGCCAGCAGATCGTCGTTCAGGTCGGTGTCGCGGCTGATTTTTGCAAAGTAACCCGCTGCATCCGGCGACAGGCGCAGCGCTGCCTGCTTGCCAATGACGCCCCAGGTCCAGTTGCGCTCCTCGGCGTTGAAATGCACCCCCCATTTCGACTCCAGCAGCTGCGCCGCGTTGTCGGGGTCGCTGCTGGCGAGCTTGATCAGCGCCAGCACCATGATTTCCTTGCGCTCGCGCCCGGGCGCCGTGGCGCGGGCACGCAGAAACTTGGTGGGCCCATCGTTCAGTTGCGCCACCTGAGGCAGAAACTCGGGCGCCACGATGCCCACTGCGCCTTGCGCAGCGCGCACACGGTTGCTCTCGATAGCCAGACGCGCCTTGCGCCAGACGTCCTCGGCAGGCAGTTGGCGCGCTGAGAACAGCTCGCTGGCGGCGTGGGTGCAGCCGTCGTCGGCATCGCGCTGCGCGAACCAGTTCTCGCGCACCACTGCGGCGGCGTCCGGAACCGGGCGGCCCTCAATTTGCGCAATGGTGACCGCATAGCAGCGCACCTCGCGGTCGTCGCCCATGCGGAACTGCGGATGCAAGGCGGAAAAACGTGCCCAATCGCGCCGCTGGCCCAGCAGCAGCAGGCGGTCGTTGCGCAGCCGGTCTTCCTGGTAGGTGCCGGCCCAGCGCTGCAAGAACGCCTCGACCTCGCTGGCCTGCGCCTCTTCCAGGCGCACGCGCAGCTCCCAGTAGGCGGCCCAGGGCTCCAGCGCATGGCCACGCGCCTGCGGCAGCAGCTGCGCCAGGCGCGCCCGGTCTTTTTTTCGATACGCCTGCTGCATGTCGAGCAAAACCTGGTCACCGGCGGTGGGCGCAGCGCCCACTTGCAGCGCTTGCGCACTTCCCCCCATGGTGAGAAGGGAGAGCGAAACGGCCAAGGGTGTCAGAATCTTCATCAAATGCATGGGGGAATTATGTGATGGACAAAGCAGCCTTGCGCCGCGCACTGGTAGAACAGCGCCTGAACCTGCCCGATCGGCTGGAACGCTCCGACCTGCTGCAGCGGGTGATGCGCATCTGGCTGGTGGACAGGCCGGACACCGTCATCGGCGCCTACTGGCCCATCAAGGCCGAGTTCGACCCCCTCCCCGCGCTGCACCGCTGGAAAGAAGACGGCGAACTGCTCGACGAACCCCAGTTGCGCCGCATTGGCCTGCCGGTGGTGAACAAGCAGCACAAGACACTCACTTTTCACGCCTGGTACCCCGGCTGCGAAATGGAAGAGGACGCCTACGGCATTCCCAAACCCAAGGATACCGAGGTCATCGTGCCAACGCTGCTCTTCGTGCCCTGCGTTGGCTATGCGGCCGGCGGCTTCCGGCTGGGCTACGGCGGCGGGTTCTACGACCGCACGCTGGCGACGCTGCAACCGCGCCCGTTTACCGTCGGCCTGGGTTTTACCCACGGTTTTCTGGACGACTTTGCCCCCGAGCCGCACGACCTGCCGCTGGACGCCATCCTGAACGACAACGGCATCGTCTGGCCGATTTGACTGTCCACCTCTTTTTTGGAGAACCCCCCATGCTCAAGCTCGTGATTGGCAACAAGAATTATTCATCCTGGTCGCTGCGTCCCTGGTTGCTGCTGCGCCAGTCCGGCATTGCCTTTGAAGAAGTGCGCGTGCGCTTCGACAGCTTCGATGAGAACTCCACTTTCAAGAAAACCCTCAGCGCGCTCAGCCCCACCGGCAAAGTCCCGGTGCTGATCGACGGCGACCTGACGGTGTGGGACACGCTGGCCATTGCCGAATATGTGGCCGAGCAGCATCCGGACAAGCAGCTTTGGCCGCAGGACACCAAAGCCCGTGCGGTCGCGCGCAGCGCCTGCGCGGAAATGCACTCTGGCTTCGCCGCGCTGCGCGGCGCCTGCCCCATGAACATCGAGGCCGATCTGGCCCAGGCCGGCGCCCTGCTCTGGCGCGACCGCCCCGCCGTGCGCGCCGATGTGGCGCGGCTGGTGCAGCTGTGGAGCGAGCTGCTGGACCAGCACGGTGGCCCCCTGCTGATGGGCAAGTTCAGCATCGTCGATGCGTTTTTCGCGCCCGTGTGCATGCGCCTGACGCGCTATGGCTTGCCGGTGCCTGCGCACATTGCGGCGTACATCCAGCACGTAGAAAATTTGCCTGCGATGCAGGAATGGATCACCGCCGCCAAGGCCGAAGAGGATTTCCGCGATTTCGAAGAGCCGTACCGCTTGAAACGCTAGGCGCTTGCGGCCCAGGCCGCCCTACCCCGACCGGAACTGCTTGCGCAAATACGACCGGTGCCGGGCGATGTGCGCCAACTGCGCTGGCGCGATGCTGCCGCCCAGGTCCTCCCCGTCGCCGTTCAGCACCTCGTTGGCGTACTGCATGGCGCGTGCCACCACCTCGGCCTCGCTCACGCCCAGCTGCTCGCCCAAGTCCAGCGCGACGCGGCGCATGGCGCGCTGCGACAGCACCCACATGGCGCCAAAAGCGTCCCACGCGGCGGCGGCTTCCAGCGCCTTTTCGCGTTCGGCCAGAATTTCGTTCAAGGGCTTGGCCAGCAGGGCCTGCAGATCGTCCACCTGATCCTGCAGCGCCTCGGCCCGCTCCTGCAGCGCCTGGGCCGACGGCTCTGCTGCCGGAGCAGCAACGGGGATGGGCAGGCTGCCGTCCAAATTGGGCTGGACGATGGTGATGGCGGGCGGTGTTGGCATGGCGGACTCCTGCCGTGGCGCATTGGGCCGTGGCGTGCCGCGAATATAGCCAAGACCGACCGGACCGCGGCCCCACACACCCCGCTCAGCCGTGCCATAAACTGCCGCCATGAAGATTTACATGGTCGGTGGCGCGGTGCGCGATGCCCTGCTGGGCCTGCCGGTGCAGGACCGCGACTGGGTGGTGGTTGGCGCAACGCCTGAGGACATGGCTGCGCAAGGTTTTCGGCCCGTGGGGCGCGACTTCCCGGTATTTCTGCACCCTGACACCCATGAGGAATACGCTCTGGCGCGCACCGAGCGCAAGAGCGGACGCGGTTACCGGGGCTTTGTGGTGCACGCGGCCCCCGATGTGACGCTCGAAGAAGATTTGGCGCGGCGCGACCTTACTATTAATGCGATAGCTGCCAACGCAGGTGAAATAAGCGCTGGAGCCCTATTTGACCCTTATTTTGGCCAGCGCGACCTGCAAAAGCGCGTGCTGCGCCACGTGGGCGATGCCTTTCGCGAAGACCCGGTGCGCATCCTGCGCGTGGCGCGCTTTGCAGCGCGCTTCACCGATTTCGCAGTCGCGCCCGAGACCACGCAGTTGATGCGCGAAATGGTGGACGCCGGCGAGGCCGACCACCTGGTGCCCGAGCGCGTCTGGCAGGAACTCGCGCGCGGCCTCATGGAGGTGCAGCCATCGCGCATGTTCGCGGTGCTGCGCAGTTGCGGCGCGTTGGCGGTACTGTTGCCCGAAGTAGAGCGCCTGTGGGGCGTGCCCCAGCGAGCCGAGTACCACCCGGAGGTGGACACCGGCGTGCATCTGATGATGGTGCTTGACATGTCGGCGCGACTGAACGCACCGCTCGGCGTGCGCTTTGCCTGCCTGACGCACGACCTGGGCAAAGGCACGACGCCGCACGAGCTGCTGCCGCGCCACCTCGGCCACGAGCAGCGCAGCGCCAAGTTGCTGCGCGGCGTGTGCGAGCGCCTGCGTGTGCCGGTGGACTGCCGCGAGCTGGCCGACGTGGTGGCGCGCGAGCACGGCAACATTCACCGCAGCGGCGAGCTGAACGCGGCTGCACTGCTGCGTCTGCTGGAGCGCTGCGACGCAATACGCAAACCGGAGCGATTCGAAGACGTGCTGCTGGCCTGCGAATGCGACGCCCGCGGGCGCCTGGGCTTTGAAGAATCCGCCTACCCGCAGCGCGCGCGCCTGCTGGCTGCGATGCGCGCGGCGCGGGCGGTGGACACCGCGCCGCTGGCAGCAGATGCGGTGGCGCGCGGCCTCAAGGGGCCACAGGTGGGCGAGCAGATCCATGCGGCCCGCGCCCAGGCGATTGCCGCTGCCTTGCCAGACTGAATCACCAGCGCAGCACGCGTGGCCCGAGCACGGCGCCCAAGGCCGTGGGCAGCGCCATACCCAGTACGTACCAGACCGCAAGAAAGGGCGCCTGCATTTCCGTGCAGTGCAAGGTATAGGCCAGGGTGGCCAGCGCGCCGGCCAACAGCCCGGCGCCCGCACCCGCCAGCCGCAAGCGTATAGGCGCGGCCTGGCGCATGG
Organism: Giesbergeria sp.; assembly: GCA_034674825.1. Taxonomy (GTDB): domain Bacteria; phylum Pseudomonadota; class Gammaproteobacteria; order Burkholderiales; family Burkholderiaceae_C; genus Simplicispira. The sequence goes on along the minus strand of JAUCDU010000025.1, from coordinate 1,608 downwards.
CCCATAGCAGCGCCGCCAGGCCCGGCAGCGACAGCCACGCAATGTTGAACGGGCAACTGCGCCAGGTACTGCCCAGCACCATTGCCGCGCGTTCGGCCGGGGCGGCGCCCTGCAGCGCTGCCAGCGCCAGCACCCACAACACCAGTGGCGGCAGCAGCACCCAGAGCAACGCGTGGCCCAGACGCATGCCAGGGCGCGCAAGGCGCAGCAGCGCCAGCGCAGCGGCGCCCGCCAGAGCGCCCGCAAAACCGACCTTCAGCCACCACATGGGCAGCTGCATGGCCTGCGCCAGATCCGGACGCACGCCATAGCCCAGCAGCATCAACAGGCCAGCGCACAGCAGACCCAGCAGCGCCGCTCCGGCAAAGCGCTGCTCCAGCCGATGGGGCGCCACGGGGTGGGCACCGGCAGCCAGAAGTCCAATCAACTCATCCGTCTTCATGTCAACCCCCTGATACGTGCTGCCAGGGCTTGTGTCCCCGGTGCACGCCTACTTTGACCGCCGACTCAGACAGCCCGGTGAGGCGCGCCGTCTCGACCACCGACAAGCCTTCGAGCTTGACGTGCTGAATCGGCAGGCGCTGTTTGTCGGGCAGCGTCTCCAGCAGCAGGCCCAGATCGCGGCGCGCCTCTGCTGCGTCGGCGTCCTGGGTGGAAAACAATTCGTTCACGTCGTCCACCGGCACGTTGCGCGCGCCGCGCACGGCGTGCGCACGAAACCAGTCCACCAGCTTGTAGCGCGCAATTGCGTGTGCCCAGGCGGTGACCGGCATGTCGGCACGGTAGGTGTGGCGCTGGTTGTGCAGCGCCAACAAGGTTTCCTGCACCAAATCTTCCACTTCATCGGGCCATTGGCCCAGTCTGCGCCGCAAAAAAGCGCGCAAATGGGTGCTGAGCACGGCAAGAAAGCGTTCGTAATCGCGCGCCTCACCCGCCAGACCTTGGAGCAGCAGCGCGCGCAGGCGCTCTTCAATTTCCTTGTTCGGTACCTGCGGGTATTCGTGTCTGGGTCTGTCCCGGTTACACAGCGGTGCAAAAAGAAAGTTTCAACATTTTTTGGACAGCCCGTAACCGCAGGCCACCGCAGGGCGAATTACACCGCAGACAGGCCAGCGGCAACTTGCCGCACGACCCGTCTGCAACACCGCTGTATCCATATCACTGTACGCAATGGAGAAATTCACATGAAAACATCTTCCCTCACCTTCGCTGCCATCGCCCTCGCCGCCCTGACTTCGGGCGCTGCCATGGCCCAGGCCAAGAGCGGCGACATGAAGTCCGACATGGCCAAGCCCCAGATGGAAAAATGCTTTGGCGTCTCCATGGCCGGCAAGAACGATTGCGCCGCAGGCCCCGGCACCACCTGCGCGGGCACTTCGAAAGTCGATTACCAGGGCAACGCCTGGAAGTACGTTCCTGCCGGCACCTGCACCAGCATCAAGACGCCCAAGGGCATGGGCTCGCTTGAAGCGATGAAGTGAAACACCCCCCTTGTGTCGCTTCGCTCCCCCGTGCAGCCGCCACAGGCGGCAGCCCTTCGGGGACGTCCAAGCCTGCGCAGGCAGGCTTGGAGCCGCGGCCCTCAGCCCCCGCTCTCGCAGCGCTACG